>JBAXXH010000061.1:0-21221 GCA_037127995.1 Methylococcaceae bacterium
TCGTGAACGCGGATGGTCAGGTTAAAGTCAAATTTGGCGGTGGCTGGAACACGCTCTGTGTTACGCGGATGTTCGGCTGTACCTTTGATACGGTCGATGGTATTTTCCATTTTTACTTCGGTGAGCAGCAGATTTTTCTCGTCCATTTTTTTGACCCATTCCGGATCAAGCGAACAATCCCAAAAAGCCAAGCGACTGGGCCCGATTTCAGCGAGCAGCTCTTGGGCAATATCACCATCGGGCGCACCTCCAAACAGCTTGATTAAGGCTTTGCCTTTATCCAGTACTTTGCTGTCCAACTTTTTCAGGTGCTTAAAGCTTAAGGGTTGACCCTCTGTTTGACCGACTACACCCAGTTGCCATTCCAGCAAGCTGCGCATTTTACCTTTAATACTGGAACCTGGAATATAAGGCTGTTGGGTAATCGGGTTGGTAATTACCGGGTTATCGGTACCGCCAATATGAATTTCGGTATTGCCACTGCCGATATGCAAGCCGCTAAGCAGTTCAATTTGGCCGGTGAGTTTTTGGATGTTGGTAAGTTGCATGGTTTAAGTGTCCTTTAGTCTTTAGGTCTTTCTTGTTTGTAAAAGCCCATAAAAGCTTCCATGAATAATTTGAAAGTATGTAATGTTTCCGGGTTGATCACTTGTTTCAAGCCATTATTAAGCAAGCTGACAAAACGAGAATCAACCAGTTTACGGCCTTCGGCATAAGCGACTTTGGCGTTGAGCATACGAATAAAGGGCAGATATTCATCGAATTTTTCCGGGCGCATCAACACCTTGTTATCCCATAGCACTATTTCGTCATAGAATTTTCTGAGCTGGGTCGATTTATTGATTCTGTCGCCTCCGCCTGCAACTTCTATAGCGGCATCTTTAGCAATGCTGTTGAATAATTCAGGGTTAAGCTTTTCGCCGGTCTTGCTGAGTGTAAAGTCCATGTTGATATCCTGTTTTATAAGTTGTTTATTTTTAAATTGTTAGTCGCAACGTGGGCGTCGCTCCCACCGTGGGAGCGACGCCCACGTCGCGACTAGCGTTGCTGGTACAAATGGCAAAACAGCGCCATCCGGTAATTGCCGCCGTGCCTTATAATACCGGCATTGGCAATTTCTTCAGCGAGTTCTGCCTGTCGCCGTTTGCGCTGGTCTTTGTCAAGTTTCTTGTTGCGCTCCAACATACGCACGGTGCGATAAGCAAAATAGCTGTGCCAGATGGCATTTTCAGGTTTTTCATTAACCTTTTCTGCCATGTTAATCAGGGTTAATAAACCATAAACGTAACCGGTGCTTAAATTCATTTCCTGGTTTAGTTGTTGTAAACGGTTCCTACGGGTTTCCAAGGCGGTGAATTCATCCCAAAACATGGGTTGGTTAAAGCAGGTTATGGCGTTTTTGGGTAAGCGCGTTAGGCGCGACGTGGGCGTCGCTCCCACAGTTATCGCTCCCATGGTTGTCGCTGCTACAGTCATTACCGGTGGATTATGTGCTTTGGCTTGTTCCAAAGCTTTTTCCGCCATTTCGCTCAGTTGGCCAATGGGTAAACCGGGCTTGGTGGTGCTGATGCCTGCGGAAAAGTGTACCTCTGAATTGCCTGCCACATAGTCTTGAAAAGCTTGTCGCATTTTACTCGCTAATTTAATTTGTGACAGCCACGGGCCTACCAAAAAGAAATCATCACCCCCGGCAAACACGGTATAGGTGTTTGGGTATTCTGTTTTACAGAGCCAAGGCAGATAGACGGTAAAAAAAGCGTTAATTTGGCGGGACAGCGCGGCCGTTTTACTAAAGCTGACATCATCGCTTAAGCCGGATTGAAAAATCATGCCGAGATTGTCGACATCGCCTTTTAATGTGGATAGGGCGCTGATGCCTTGCCAGTTGCCCTGTTCATTTTGGATTCTGTCGCCGCAGGCCAGATGATTGAGTGTTTTAGATGCCCCCACTTCCAGCGATTCTTCAATTCCTATGTATTTATCCCATTGCTCTTCCAGTTTATCCGCTTCATTGGCAATTGGCACGTAGGCGTTAATACTCCGGCGGGCGTAGCCATTCCATAACGCCTTATCGGCGGACTCAGGCAAGGAAAAATCCCAAGCCCTGAGCAAATTACCGTTTTTGGCTTGTTCGCCGAATTTGCCACGGGCATCTTCATTTTCTGAAAAGCTGATGTGATAGCCGAAAATCGGGATTTTTAAGGCGCTGGTCATGTTCAAGGATTGGCGGGTAACCAGAATGCGCTCATATCGGGTCAGCCATTCGCCGGTTTTGAACTGATCCCAAGCCAGTTTACTGATACAGGTATCTTTGTCGAGTTGCTCGCTTGCCGGTGAGCGGCCATCAATTTTGCAAACGCCTTTGTCGTTATCGAAACTGTCGAGAAAACCATTGAAAATGATTGGCACTGAAGAATCGCCGCAGAGATTTAAACGCTGGTTTTTGATGATTTCTAGTTGTTCGAACAGTTTTTTGATGAGCTGTTGATAGGGGCTGGTTGGTTTTAGTCGCGACGTAGGCGTCGCTTCCACATCTGTGGGAGCGACGCCTACGTCGCGATTAAAACGGCGAAAATCATTGCAGGCCGCTTCCGTCCAGGCTAAGCCAACTCCGGCCTGCCCCCAGCTATGTCCTAAAAACCAGCCATCCAGCTCCTGTTGTACCTGTTGCATTTTTTTGAGGGTTGCCGGGGTATTGGGCGCAACAATCATAAATTTACCGGCGGCATTGATCACTTGGCTGGTCGAGGGTAAATCCAAGGTATCCAGCACTTTTAACGCGGCACATTCGCTGAGCAGTGACACATAAAAGGAACGGCCGCGCAGTAATTTAGCCGCGCGTTTATTGGTTTCGCCACCGCTGGCAAAGATAAAATCCTGAATACCGAAAAAATCGCCCTGGATCAGTAAGAACTTGTCCTCTTTCCAGCTTTGTTCCTGTGCTTTTAGTTCTTTGGCGGTAACTTCGTCGGTTTCGCCGCGTTCATGGTGATAACGCCATAACGCCGTAGCTAAAGCCGCCGCGACACGCGAATGGTCATACAGCGACACATCCGGTCTGATGTTAAACGCGGTGGCCGAGGGTATGGCCTGGGTGTAAACGCCCCACACCGTTTCAAAATGATCCAGCCATAACGACCAATTGTTACGGTGTGACTTTGGCAGCAGTTTTAAGGCGTTGGTGAAGCCTTGCCATAAATCGTTATATTCTTGTTGCGCGGCTTTATCGTCGTTACCTTCGCATTTATTGGCTTCGACGGGAAAGATGCTGTTGGGTGACAAGGGTTTTAGCGGGTAACGGCAAGCGTATTTTTGCTCGGCTTTACTATCCAGACGGATTTGCTCGAACAACGGCAACTGCCGGGCCGTGTAATGGTTTTTACCGGTGGCCGTACCTTCATCGGCCTGGTTATATTCTTCAAATTCTTCACGATCAAAACCGGAAGCCACGCGATCCGCTGTTGCGATAATCCATTGCAGAAAACTTTCAGGTTTATGATGCTTAGCCGCTGCATTAATAAAAGAATCATCAACATCTTTGGTTTTCCAGGAACCGAAAGGGGCAAAATACGCACCGGTCAACTCGGGCATAGAGTCTTCAATCAAGTCCATTGCCAAGCCGGTATAGGCAGCATGAACATGACTGAACCAGCCTCTGTCATCGGTATATTTTTTTCGATGCGGGCAATAGAGTTGTTTGTTGGCATCCAGGATTTCCTGATTGACCGGGATTTTTGCCCGTTCGGCAAATTTTCCCAGATCATGCAAAAAAGCCGCTAACGCGATGCGACTGGATTGTTCGAGCAATGGCTTGATGGTCATCCTTTATTTTCCTGTTGGTATTGAATTTGATCGGCATTGAGCAAAATTTGATAGCGGGTGTTGGGACGCTTGCCCGCAGCACTAATCAAATAAGCCATGGCGGCGTGTGCCAAGGTTTGTTGCAGGGTTTTGTTGATTCGTGATTTACGCTGTTCAAAAAAACTTTTGCTCATGCCTTGCTGCAAAGCGTGGATGGTGCGGTCGGCACCGCCCAGTTCACCATTGATTAACTTGTATTCTTGCAGGTACTCTTGTGCATAGCCGGGTTCCGGTGCGCCATCGTTGGGACAGGTGGGTAGCGGTTGCTCTGCCAGTTGGCGCTTGAGTAGCCAACTGTAAAAAGCAAGATCAGCCGGTATCAATTTGATAAGGGTATCATGGACTTTGAGGCTGCGTCGTTTTAAATCAATACTTAATAGAGCGGAACCCAACGCTTGCTGGGCTTTGGCAACGGATTGACTAAAGCTGCTTTTACCTTGCAACAAAGCGGTGTCCAAGCCGTGACGCAAGCGCACAAAAGCAATATCGGCAATCATGACTTCGGCATTTTGCGTGTCCAACGGTTTGCGTGTGGGATCATTACCGTAGATAACCTGAGAATACGGTGTAGGGTAGTAAAATTGGGGATGCGATTCATAATCAGCAGAGACCAGTACATGACTAAGGCGGTCTTGCGAACGACCGTACAACGACAGGGCGTAACCGGCATAAAAGCCCATGGTTTTACGGCCACCGGCGATGGAAACATGCAGTGCAGTTTCCGGATCGGCGGTAAAGTTTCTTATCCATTCGGTAATGCCATCGGCCATGGCCTGGTTATCGGTTTGTGTACGAATGTCTGACAAAGGTTCGCCATTAGCCTGCTGTAAAATATGAATATGCTGTTCTGTAAAATCCGGTTTCGGCAGTTGATAATCCGTGTAAAACCGCGCCAGCCAACTGTCATTTATCAGGGTTAACCGTGCCCGCTGATAGCCTTCTGCGGTGGTGAGTATATGAATTTGCTCAGGCAAACCTTGGCCTTGTTGATGCAGTGCATATAAGGTTTCGGTAACCACTTGCGGCGTAAGACCGGTGACGGCCAATAATATTGATTTTTGATTCATTCTGATAATATCAGTTAGTCAGTGCAGCAGGGGTTATGTGGGAGCGAGGATGCGGGAGCGACGCCTACGTCGCGACTTGCGACTTGCGACTTGCGTTAATCGCGACGTAGGCGTCGCTCCCGCATAAGCACTCCCGCATGGGTTCTCATAATCTGGTGAGTTTCGACCTTTTGGGATGATTTTAGGCATTTGACAAGCTTGTCAGTTCAATGGTGTAAGCGCCCATGCCCATGCTGGTGCCTTTGCCAACATGCGTCCATTGCCCTAACCAGAGGTAAGGCCAAAAGTCTTCCAGACCTTGCATATCCAGCTGTACGCTGCCAATCAGGCCGCCCATGTTCATTTCGGTTTGTTGCCGGGAGGAGTAGCGTGTCCAGTCATACCATTTAAGTTGTTGTGAAGCAAACTGCACGGTGCGGGCTTTGGCTGTCAAGCCGGCGAAGTCGGTTTCCAACGGCGTATCCGTATGGAAGTAACTGATCATGGAAATGCGCCTAAGCAACGTACCAAAAAACGAACCAAAGTTGAAGTCCCGTGCCGTGAGATTTTTACTGTCTTGTTTGATGCGCAAGGGGGTATGAAAAGTAATTTTGACTTGGTCAGGCATGGCGGGAATAAGCGTTAATTCGGCGGGTTTTTGTGGCAAGAGTTCACCCTTTTGATAAATGGTTTCACCCAATCCCTGTTGATTAATATCATCTATTTTTAGCAAATTAAAAATTTGTTGATGGCCGCCGATGCCGCCTTGTCCGGCTGTTTTCAGGGCATGAATTATGTAAGGGAAGTGGCGTTGCCCATGACCAAACAAAATCATATCCAAAGAATATAGTGCATCAGCGGCTGATGTCGTTACCGGAAATTGCAATACAAACGGATGCGGCGCTGCGGTATATTTACGCATTTTTTCGGTATTGGCGGGCGGCGGAGTTTCAAACACCGTGCTGTAAACACAGGCATTTTTCAGCATACACTGGTTACAAGGCGTGTTACGCACGATGCAAACGGTCTTTTTTAACGCATGACCAAAGGCACCTCGCCAGGCAGACCCCGGAAAAACGGGTAGACGAACGGCACTATCGGTCGTAAAGTAAAAGCGATAGGTTTTAACGGGAATGTCGGGCTGTGAAAAAAATGTCATTTATGAACCTCCTTGTTATGAGTTTAATGACTTTAACGATTAAAGTCATTATTGGCAAGCTTTTAGGTTTTTGAGAAAGTCTGAAACGATAGCTATTGTCGATACTTAATCTTCCCGCCGTAACGATAATTTGTTTGGCTCTATAGCCTTTCAGCAATTAAACTTCTACTACACGACAATTTAACTCATACGGATATAGATATCTTCGTTGATTAAGCGACATTATTTTCTGTAGGGCGTGCCGTGTGCGCCTTTGAAATTAAGGCACGCACGGCACGTCCTACATACTTAGATAATATAACATCCCTTAAAGGGATGGTATCCGTTAGCATCGAAATTATTTATTTAAAAATCCATATATGAATCGTAGTGGGTAAATAATAAAAAATACCGATAAACAAAATCTTATAAATAGCTTAAAACGCCCAAGCCGGCATGACGTTGCGGCTGAAGCATCTTTATCATTCATCGGGTTCTGCTCATAAAGTGCCGCTGCCCCAAACGCCTGCAAAGTATTGCAGGATAACTACCAGGGTGCCGACACCGCCGAATGATCGCAACAGCGGCAATTCATACCAAGGTCTGAAGGCACCGTCACGCAATGCCCTGATACGTTCAATCTCCATTTCTATACGCTTGATGACAATCTCATTGGGACTATCCAGGTTACGCTGTTCTCTGATTTTTGCAGTCAACTGAGAGAGCGCTTTTATACGCGCCAGCTTGGCACCATTCTGTAAAAACAGCTCTGCGGAGATAGCAGAAAATAACATGGCAATAATCACGACCCACAATCCTGGCGGAATATCCCAATCATCCAGAGCCGGGCTACGTGCCAATATTAACAACCCAATACATGCCATAGGCCCCCAGATAAGCGGCTGGATAGTTGTTGTCAATCTGGCTACCAGTTGGATATCCAGCCAGTCTCTGACGCATTCCGGTGCAATTTTATTGTCATGAATTGCCCAATCCCAAGCGCGCTCGTTCCATTCGCTTGGTTTCGCTGATAAATGCGCAATCAATTGCTCGCAAAGACGGGCATGTTCAACTACCCACATAGTCAGAAACAAGGTTAAAAAAACGGTTGTAAAAATCATGATTTTATTGACATACATGGCAAAATCACCCCGCATCGGCTCACTTGGAGAGCCACCCTGCCTTACCAGCAGAATCCCAACCGTAACGAATGCCAGCGCATGTATTAGTACCCTTAACCAAGCGCTTGAAATGCCGAATCTTTTCTGTTGACAGTAACCCAGATACTTTTTCCATAAGACATCCGGAAAAACCATTGCTTTCTTGGTAACTTCCGATCTCCAGCTCCCAACAAAAAGCACCTCACAATTCCCCAACCGTGCAGGGTTGGCTGGTAAAGCAAAAGTCCGTTGTGTGTTTCCGTCCTGAATCTGCAAATCATTTTGCATTTTTTTGATTCGCAGAGCTCCCCAACGATAAAACCCTACAGCAAAAAGACAAGCCATTAGCCGCAACAACTGACTGGGCCAGGCACTGGTGCCTTCCAGCCAGTAAAATGGCTCGGCATCCTGCTGAATAATATAATGATTCCACCAAAAGGGTGTTAGCCAGTAAACTAATAGAAGAATCACGACCATACTGGTGATCATAGAGTAAGGATGTAATTTACAGTATTTACAAATTTTTGCCGCCTTCTCCCGAACCCGCCAACTAATCAAAACCAGCAATATAACAATCATCACAGTGACGTAAAAATCCGGCAACGTCAAATTCATGGTGGACGTAACAAAAAGCGCTGGTTGTACTGTATTTTTGCATGCTGACCAATTAATCCAGGCGCATTTAACCCCGTTGTCGTCATTGCTATCTGTCGATAGAACGGGTTTATCATTAGCCGTGGGCAAAGGTAACGGATGGCTGCGACCTATCTCGAACAGACGTGGAGGAATAAGCATATCTTTCGGGTTAGCGATACCTGTTTCATTCTTTAGCATCATCTGTGCAGCAAGAAAAAATGCCGTCTGGTAGCTGTCACGAAAAGACGGAATATTGCCCTGCAATTCAGAACGCAGCTTCAAATCAAATGCCGAGGCAACCAGCAAGTTGTGGGTTTGCGGCCATTTAGCCGGATGGCTGTAAGCCGCATCCAGATCGGTGGTAAAAAATAATTTATGCGGAAAATACTGGCGCAATGCCTCCAGTATCATCAGTTTGTCATATACGTCAGATCCCAACACTCCAATAGCGGCGATGCCTTTTTTGTTAGCCTCAGTCTTTATCAAATGCTGATCAAACTCAAGGAGGTTATTCGCCAGTCGGCGTAAATAGTCTTTCTGATTTTGCCCTTCCGGCAGTTCAATCTGTGCATTGGTTGCAGACTTGTCTTTATTGTCAGCTTTTTTATCTGCCGAACTATCGGTTTTGTCGTCTTTGTCAGGCAATTTGCCATCCAGACCGCGCATATAACTATAAAATTGCACGGGTTGCTCATCCATTTTTATACTCTTCCATGCGTTCCTGAAAGTGTCCTGCATAGAGCGGCCATAAAAAGTATCCCATTCAGATAGAATAATAATATGATCTTTTTTCTCAACCTTACGCATACCAAGTTCAGTGACCAACACGTCCATCATGTCATGCTCGGTAGCAGTCGTGCGATACAACGTTAATCCCCGACTCTTCAGACAGTCTGAAACAGTTTTGCATAACGGCTCGGGGGTAATGTCAACAGCGTTTAATAACTGGTAATCCGAGGCAGTCGCTCCCGCAGAATAATATACCAGACTATGCCAGTCGATAATTTTGGTCGGGTTGGCATCAGGCTTCTCGATACATTCGTCAACTGACATACTGTTACTATCGACTATAGTCTCTTTCAACAGATCCCGTAATAAAGTAGAGGTGTTAGGACCAATAACCGCATAATTAAACACGCTTTCGTTTTGCTTAATCTCCTGACTTGCCTGACTTAATAATTTCTTTAGCTTGGTATTCGGACATCCCAGTAAACTTGATTCATCGACCCATAGCAGCAACACTTTCTTTTTGTCATCCGGTAGCGACCACCATTCGAAAGCAACCCTTTTCTGTAAGCCGTTTTCCGGTTCGGGATGAAAGTAACCAATATGCTGCTCATCTTGCGGTGCTGAGTGCTGATTAGCCAAAGCAGAAAGTACTGCATAACGCCGACGCATCCGCTGTTCTGCCGCTTCCTGATAGGAATCACCGGGCAGAGTAACGGCGAGAATGGTGATCTCTTCCCCGGGAATAAATATTTTACCTTTATAAATCTGATCCAAAGAATGGGATGAAAGACTGGTATCCAGTCGCACCGTTTTGTCATCAGGGCTTGTCACGATGACTAGCTTTTCTACTGGAGTTTCTTCGCTTGCGGCATCTACCGCCGCAAATGGATCTTGCCACAGGCGTGCATCCACATCCTGTGCAGCAGCATAACGGGTTTGCAAGGGATGGATTGAGGGCCGCTCATCCTGATAAGGTAAAGAATGCGTAAAAACCAAACCTGCCAATAGTGCCAATACTACCGTTATCGGAATGGTCGTTGTCAGACCGCCATTTTCCGGTTTTTTTTCTTCCGCCATAATCAATCTCCTTTCCTGAATGGTTAATTAGAAAGGTTCCTCGCCTTTAAAAATAGCCATTAATCCATTCAAAACCAAAACGCAGCAGGCAATTTTTAAAGCGAAAAACAGTTTGACACTAACATACACCTCATGGCGACTTTTTTATACAACACCGTATAAATAATGCCGCAAGCGTTTGCGTGTATATTTACGTGTCGTCAGCAGATACGGAATTAATCCCGTTTTGGAAGTATTCTCAAAAGTGTGTTGTCCTTTAATACGCAGTGATGAAACAATGCAGCCGAGGCATGTAAACCTATAAGAAAATAACCAATGGTGCCACTGGTGGCGTGGATATCTTTAATCAACTCCGCCAGATCTTTGCTCTCGCCAATCAGTGCAGGCAGTTGCAAGCCAAAAAATGGAATCGGCTTGCCTTCGGCACTGAGAAGTAGCCAGCCTGCCAGCGGCATGCCAATCATAAAGACATAGAGTGTTATCTGCATGAGTTTGGATAATAACGTGCTCCACCCAGGCATGGCAGACTCAATAAGATCAACGGGATTAATCAGGTGCACCGCCAAGCGTATGGAGGCTAAAATAAAAACCGATAAACCCAGCATAAAGTGCCACGTCTTAAGTGCAATACGTAAATCGCTGCCTTTAGGAAAAAATACCCGCAACTCAATACACGCATATACCGCTATCAGCAAGAGCAGCATTACCCAATGGAGCCCAATAGATAAAGATCCATAACGGTCTGAGGTTTTATGTGCTGTCATTATCCGGCTCCTAACGCATTAAACAATAGCGTATTGTCTTTTAAAATAATGATTTTCGTCTGTTGCTCACAAACCAGTCAAATTCATTATATTTTTTGAAGGATTATAAACCGGCTGAACGTGGGGTACAAACAAAGCGTTCTCTATCTGCTTCCTAAAAAAATACTAAATAATGTTCTGCGAAACCGGCAAATTAATAATCGATTTTGGCAAAGCGCTATTATTTAATGACTTGTTGCGGCACTTTGCGCAGCTTGTTTGCTTGATAACCCACTACGGGCGTGCCTTTTTCAAGGCGTGCACGGCACGCCCTACAGAAAATAATGTCGCTTAATCAACGAAGGTCTCTATACCAACCCGCTGAGCAGCCTTATTTATGCTAAAAAATCCGTCAGTCTGATAACAGCAAGTTTTTTATCTGCCACTATTGCGCCGCAAACGCCCTCCCCCAACTCAATATCCAGAACGTGCCACGCAGAAGCCTCACCACACAACTCAGGAACCCTTAGAAATTCTGTGGGTTTTTCAGGATTAATAACACACTGATTTAATCCTAAAGCAATACCATGTCCTGTGGCTTTTACAAAGGCTTCTTTACGTGTCCAGTAACGGTAAAATGCCTGATTTTTTTGGATTTCAGGCAGTTGAGTCCAATGGGCTATTTCTTCTTCAGCAAAACATTTATTAACCAGACCGGACACGTTAATTCTTGGTTTACAAAGCTCAATATCAACACCCAGTTGGCAGTTCCAGCTCATGGCAATCAGCACCCTGTCTGCCGAATGTGACAAATTAAAGGCCAACTCAGGATAGTCGGCCAGATAAGGTTTGCCTTGCGCGGCTTTTTTTATGCTTATTTTTTCCGGCGACTGATTAAGCAGATGAGCCAACCGATTTCTTAAACGGCCATGTATTTCTACATAACGTTTGTGTAACAACTCATTTTTAAATTTTTGGGCTTGCGTTTGCTCGGCCTCATCAAGGACGCGCCAGTAAGCTTGATAATCCGCGTCCCCGGCCATTACTTTGCCATGCCAAATGTCTACTTCGTTAATGCCCAACAACCGCCCTGCCCTCGCCGCGTTTATCACTGGCCGCAGACAGTGACTTGCTGGCTTTATTTAATAACACAGCCTGCATATCTCCATAAGGATAACGCGCTACTTTCAGTTGATGACCCTTTGCGGCAAGTCCGGTAATCTCGGCATCAGACAGTGCACCTTTTTCATATTCAATCACATCAGGCATAAATTGATGATGGAACCGTGGCACTTGTACCCACGATTCCGGCCCGTTGCCTTTAACAAAATCCAGCGCTGCCAACAGCACCATTGAAATAATGCGACTGCCACCCGGCGTACCCAGAACGGCAACCTGGGTGTCGGTTTCAAGAAAGGTGGGTGTCATACTGGACAACATGCGTTTACCGGGTGCGATGGCATTGGCAACACCGCCTACCAAACCATAGCCGTTCATGACGCCTGGAAGAGTGGAAAAATCATCCATTTCATCATTCAATACCACCCCCGTTCCAGCGGCTACAAAACCTGAACCAAAAGGGAAATTAATGCTGAGCGTTGCGGCAACCCGATTGCCTTCCTCGTCAATAATGGAAAAATGAGTAGTATTGGTGCCCTCGGGTTGTTGTTCAATTTCACCTGACAGTCTATCACTGGGCAAGGCTTTATCAGTCCGAATACTACTACGCAAGCCGGCGGCATAATCTTCATTCAACAAGCGTTTAACGGGAATATCAATAAAGTCAGCATCCCCCAGATATAACGTACGGTCGTGATAAGCGCGGCGCATGGCTTCCGTTATCAGATGCTTACGGATAATTTCATCCGTTTTTTGCAAATCGTAACCCGATAAAATATTTAAGGCTTCAATCAAGACGATACCGCCGGATGATGACGGCGCAGCACTGGTGATTTTTATGCCTTTATATTGACCTCTTATAGGTTCCCGCTCGACAATTTGATAAGACTCAAGGTCCTCTTTTGTCCAGATGCCGCCCGCTTTCTTGACGCCTTTAACCAGCTTATCGGCTACGCAACCACTATAAAATCCGTCGCGACCTGATTCAGCCAACTGCGTTAATGTGTTGGCTAAATCCGGTTGTCTGAGAATTGAATAAGGTTTGGGTAACTTGCCATTATCCAGAAATATTTCGGCTGTCGCCGGGTATTGATTGATCAACTCCGATCTGAATTTCAGTAGCTTCAGGTAACGATCGCCGATAGCAAAACCTGTCTGTGCATAACGGATTGCCGGAGCCAAACTTTCCGCCAGAGGCAGCTTCCCGTATTTTTCCGACAAATGCACCAAGCCCGCAGGCATTCCGGGGATGGCCGCTGCTAAAGCGCCGTCAAGGGATAATTTTGGAATCACCTTGCCGTCTTTATCCAGATACATCGCCTTGTGAGCCGCCAAGGGCGCTTTTTCACGGCCATCAATCAGGGTTTCAAGACCGTCTTTTTCCCTGTGCAGCAACCAGTAACCGCCGCCACCCAATCCTGAGCCCGTGGGTTCAACAACCGCCAAAGCCGCGCTAACCGCCACCGCCGCATCAAATACATTACCGCCTTTATCCAGAATCTCAAATCCCGCCGCCGTTGCCAAGGGATGTGCGCTGGCAATCGCCACTTTATGCCCATCCGCATAAACCTGTGTAGCCCAGAAAACAGCCAGTAAAATAATCGCTGCATAAGTTTTCTTTAACATTTTTTTACCTGATTGTTATTAAGCGGATAAATAAGGGTGTATCGCGTACCACTACAAAATGTTCAGTGTAAATCAAGCCCCAAAAAGTTACGCGAAGCTAGCCCTTGGCTGTGCCAACAAAGGCCTCGCCTGCTCTTGGCAATGCTTGCGTTTTAGGAAAACTCACCCGCATCATGTAAAACCGCATGAATTAAACTCTGACGTATATAAATTCCGTTTTTTTGCAATAACTCAAGTTGCTGAATAATAGATAGAGCAATGAGTGGACTGCTATCGCCTACCATCGTGTTTTTAGTCATCCTTAAGCTCGTCTGCGATTTGATCATCATCAAGATTGATGACAGGTATTTCTAAACGTCCCAACTCAAACATGAATTGCAATTTAGTCATGTTACAAAACTGTGCGGCTTTACCTAAAGAAAAACGGTGCAGCTCGAATAACTTAACTGCAAGTAGAAAAGTGAGTTCTTTTTCAAGTGCTTGCGGTGATTTTCCGGATGTAATTAGCAAATCATCAGGATAAGGTAATGATAAGGTGTGCATGATGAAGTTCCTGAGTTTATTAAATACCGTTGATTCCCACGCCTGTCCTGATCTTAGCCGAAGGACTTGAGCGTGGGAACGAGAGTAACGATTCTATGAGGACTGCTCCCAAGCTTTTTGCGCTTGTGCCAATAGCGATTCCACGGATTCGTCAGGCCAGAGTTTCTTTTGCCATTCGGTATAATCGAATTTATCGCGCTTGATCAGCATAATAAAACGCTCGGCGTCCACCATACCCAGTGATGAAAAAATGGATTCAAAACCGCTATTGATGATTTCGCTATCTGTTCTCATGAGTTAATTCGTAGGGTGTATAAGCGAAGCGTCATACACCCAATGGAAAGTTATGAATTGCTGGTTTGTCAAATAAAACGGGGCGCAATCAAGTCATAGCAGTATGAAATGGCGCGACGTCAAACATTTCATGTGGGTGATGGAACCCCAATTCGGTGTATGACGCTTCGCTTATACACCCTACGTGCTGTCCACGAAGCGAAGCGTAGTAGGCAGTCCGAGTTGATGTGATAGTTGGGAAGGATCATGCATATCCAATTCGATCATAGTCGTCAAGCGATAAACCTATTGAGTAATCCAGTTCATGGAGGGGTTTGGCCTCCCGGAATGCAGTCCATTGCAAAAAATGACCGAGTATCTGGGGAAGGCACCAGCAATACCATGAATAATACATAATTATTTCCTGGGGCGGACATGTGATTTGAAGCCTCAAACAGTCATCCTTAGATAAAATTGGGAGATGTATCTTGGCATCGACTACTCTGCGGCTGCGGTTTCCCTCAATCCCCACAAATGCGAGGTGGTAATCCGGTCTGATTTGGCAGACCTTTCTAACAAGATTTTCCTCATACGTATAGTCATCGTGCCCCTCAATGTCCTCGAATCTGCGAACATACGCCGCAATGTCAGAATGCTCAAACTGCTGAGCATGAATGGCAAAAACTGCGCCGCTGATCCGAGAGCACATTATAGATTGCGCGAGATCAAGTGAACGCGCTACAGATTCAACAGCCAGATTCACGGCATCCATGTTCTTGCCGTAGTGACCGAAAACCTGATTCAGTAACTGACCTAGAAGAGTAGCTAGGTTAACCCAATAGATTGGAAGTTCGATGGGGAATGGCTTCGCAATGCGCTTGATCTGAGCGACTACGTGTTGAGGCGTGGCATGCAAGGAAGTCGCCTTGTCCACGATTTCCATCACCTTCGCATTGAAGTTCCGATTGTCGATCCGAACGCGAAGATTATTGTATTTTGTCCGTGTGTACTCGTATAGTTCTTCTTGCAACTTTTGCTCGTCGTATCCGAGTTCTTCAGCGTTTAGGGAAATGTCAAAAATATAGCTATCGCGGAAGATCGCTGGAATGATTTCCCGTGCCCCATTTGCGTGTTCGTCAATTGTAACGTAGTACTTGTCGGCCAGGATCGCAGGAATCTCGCAGCCCTTGTGCAACAACGGAATGACTTTCGGGCCTTTTCCATTGATCTCTTGGGTTAGTGCGATCGCGATTTCTTTCTCCACCCACGCCGAGCGCATTGAGTTATCGGTGACAAGTACAAGCAAGAAATCCGAACTGCTAATGCCCTCCCCAATCTTTTTGAGAAGCGAGTCACCTGGACGTAGTTCCAAACGGTCGAACCAAACAGCGACCGCTTCGTCACGAAGTAAGCGTTCGATCGTTGTGGCCAATGCCTTGTCATCGGAGGAGTGCGACAGAAAAGCTTGCATTTATAATCCCTCTTGCGTGGCTACCACGCCTAATGTTTGGTGCCCAACGATTGCATTTAGCGCCCAGCGCGACTTATCGCGCAGGTATGCTGGAACGGATGGTTAGGCGAATAAGTTAAGCGGAAATGTGGTGCAACGTTAGAGCCGTTGCCCGACCCAACTTGAAACTAAAAACCCGTTTCATCGGGAAAATACTCAAGCACTTCATCACGTTCAGCTTCCAACGCCTGCCAATCAGCTTGTTTGTACATGCGAATATTTGCCTCATCAATATTCTGCTTATCAAAAAACGTATAAATCGGACGAAATGCGGCGCGATACAGATAATTCAAATGTTGCTGCATTTCGGACTCGCCTTTGATGCGACGATATATCTCACGCACTAAGTCGGCATCACTCGCCTTACTTAAATCAAACATTCTGCATGCCTCTGTTAGTCTGGATGAAGGAGCAACCAGAGCCTTGGCAGTCCGTTTGCGCAACAGTTCGGCGTAAGCAAGCGCGGTAATTAAGCAACATTGAGCATTTTGTTTGCGTAATCTTTGCCGGATGTTGGCGGGGGCAAAAATTTACCGTTCTGTTTGTATAGCGTGATAGTTTCATCAACTATTTCGCAAAGTTCAGCGAAAACTTGCTTTTCGTCATCGCCATGGCAACCCCCATAAAAAAGACCAGGGCAACTTCCAACAAAGCATTGATCTTCTTCTGACCATTCTACTATTTTTACATAACTGTATTTTTCATTCATTTTTTCGACTCCTCTATAGCAGCTTCGACCGCCCTTTCCTGATATTTTTTGGCATCATCCCCCGTTTTTCCAGAAATAACTACCGGCTTCATTACACCCGGATGTATAAAATTTCTATGACTGCCTTTTCCGCCCCGGTTGAAAAAGCCGGCTTTTTCAAGCTCGCTAATTAATTCTCTAATTTTTTTCGGCATTTATGTTTTTTTATGGGTTAACTAATCATCTTTGTTTCGCCAATATAGACCATAGGTTGGGTTAGGCGATAGCCGTAACCCAACACAATCGACGCGACAAATGTTGGGTTACGTTACGCTAACCCAACCTACAAAAAAACTGTTTAACCTGTTCTATAAAAACACCTGGCTGCTGCACATGCAGCCAGTGTCCGGCATTAGCAATAAAACTCAAGGTTGCCTCCGGAAATAACGTTTTTATATCTTCCGCTTTAACATAGTTTGACTCTTCACCTGCCAAAAACAACGTTTTTCCGGTAAACGGCGGTATATGTTCAACGCAGGGAAAGGCGATGATATTGGGAGCCGTGCTGTAAAAAATATCCAGGTCAACGCGCCAGCAATAAGCGCCGTCTTTCAGGATAAGGTTTTGCAGTAAAAACTGGCGATAACCAAGTTCGGGTATGGCGGTAGCCAGTAACAATTCGGCTTGTTTACGATTATTGATTTCAGGTAGCGGCAGTGCTTTTAAGGCCTGAATCAAGTGCTTAAAACAGTGTTTATAACTGATAGGGGCAATGTCCACCACGATCAGTTTCTCGATACGCTCTGGGTGATTCAAGGCAAACCACATCGCCACTTTACCGCCCATGCTGTGACCCAGCACACTGGCGGTTGTTAAGTGGCGGGTATCCATAAATTGCAACAAATCCGCTGCCATGGACGGATAATCCATGACCGGATGATGCGGCGAAGCGCCGTGATTACGTAAATCCAGTACATAAACATGAAACGTGGCGGCCAGTTTTTCGGCTACTTGCCGCCAGTTACGCGAGGATGCGAAAAAACCATGCAGAATAATCAGCAGGGCAGCATCGGGATGTCCCAGCTCTTCAAAGGCTAAAGCGACTGTTTCCATTAGACAATAATAGCGAACAACACGCCCATCAAGCCGCCAAAAAATCCGCCCCAAACCACCAGCCAGCCTAAATGTTCATGAATGATGGCTTGCACCATTTCTTTAACCAGTTGCGGGGTTAGTTCATTCAAACGTTTATCAATGACGGTTTCAATTTTATCGATAATATCGATGCCAATTTTATGGGCATCCAACCCTTCCTTGAGCGCCGCGTTAAAACGGTCTGACTCAATCATGTCGACCAAGGTGATTTTTATCTTTTCGGTAAAAGGTTCTTTTAACGGTGCCAGCGCATCCGGCCCGCCCATCATGACTAACATACCGCCAAAAGAAGATTCCATAATGGAGGAAACCAGACTTTCATAAATTCGGTCGTAGTCAACGGCATTTAAGAAAGGTTCCAGATTCAACATCTTACCGCCCTGCCCTTCCTCTGTTTCAATAAACTGTTCAATGTTTTGGACGGTAAAAAACTGTTGCATCATCAGTTGCTTGATGGAAAGTTTAAATTCTTCAAAGCGATCAGGTATCACACCGGAACCGTACAAATACGGCACCTTCTCAAACAGCATATAAATAGCCAACCAATTGGTAAAGGCACCGGACAGCGCAAAAAAACCGACAGAGGTGATTAAACCCGGCACTACCGGACTGATAGCGCCAAAAATAATAATGGCAACTGCAACAAGATTGGTAATAACGCTTTTATTCAGAGGTTTTTTCATCGTTTTTTAATATAAAGATCGGTAATAGTGCCTTCAATCATTTCGGCTGTTAGTCCTAAGGTTTCAGACAAGGTCGGATGGGCATGAACAGTTAAGGCAAGATCTTCAACTGTGGCACCCATTTCCAGTGCCAACACGGCTTCGGCAATCAATTCACCGGCATTGGTGCCGACAATACCGGCACCCAGAATACGTCCGGTTTTTTTATCGGAAAGTAATTTGGTCATGCCTTCTTTACGACCAATACACAAAGAACGCCCGCTGGCCGCCCACGGAAAAGCGCCTTTTTCATAGTCGATGCCTTGCGCTTTGGCATCATTTTCAGTCAAGCCCATCCACGCTATTTCAGGATCGGTATAAGCAACGGAAGGAATCGTCAATGCCTGCCACTCGGTAGCCAATCCTGAAATCACTTCGGCGGCGATTTTACCTTCATGCGTGGCTTTATGCGCCAGCATCGGGTTGCCAACCACATCGCCAATCGCAAAAATATGTTTAACATTGGTACGCTGTTGTTTATCAACCGGAATAAAGCCGCGCTCATCGATAGTAATACCGGTTTTATCAGCACCACACAAATGACCATTGGGTCTGCGGCCTACGGCAACCAGCACTTTATCGAATACAGCGGATTCCGGGGCCGCTTTACCTTCAAAAGTGACTTTCAAACCGTCTGATAATGGCTCAATGCTTTTGACGCAGGTGTCCAGAAAGATATTGTCATAATCCTTCTTGATTTTTGTCATGAGCGGCCTGACCAAATCCTTATCACAACCGGGGATGATTTGCTCCTGCATTTCAACAATGGTAATTTTACTGCCCAGCGCGTTATAAACGGTCGCCATTTCAAGGCCAATGATGCCGCCCCCGACTATCAACAGTTTTTTAGGGATATCTTCAAGATTAAGGGCATCGGTCGAGTCCATCAACCTTGGGTCGTCATTGGGGAATGCAGGAATTTTTACGGGCTGGGACCCGACGGCAATAATGGCCTGATCAAATTCTATCAGTTGTGTGTCAACCTGCACTTGCGTGTCGGACACAAAACGCCCAGTGCCATTGATGACCGTCACATTGCGCTGTTTTGCCAACGCCGCCAAGCCGGCATTAAGCTGCGAGCTGATTTTGTTTTTCCAGTCGCGCAATTGTTCCAGATTGACCTCTGGCTGAACAAAGTTAATCCCTGCCGGACTTAATTCTTTGGCTTCATTGAGCACATTAGCCACATGCAACAGAGTTTTTGACGGGATACAACCGACATTTAAACAGACTCCGCCTAACACCGGATAACGTTCAACCAGAGTTACCTGTTTACCTAAATCAGCGGCGCGAAATGCTGCTGTATAACCACCAGGGCCACCGCCCAGTACCAAAACTTGTGTTTTCAATTACATACCTTATTAATGTTAGTCAGTTGAATTTAGCCCACTATTTAACGTGTCATGGGACATTGGGAAATTTTTTTATTATTGGCAATCAGCACTTCTCGAAAAAACAGTGCGACTGAAGCTCCAAATTTGTACCTTAAATAGGCAGTTATGATGATTTTACACCTCAATAACGCTAACATTATGACACTTAACGACTTACGTCAACACTCTATCAACCATTAAGACCAACAAAGCCAATCTGTGTAGACGTAATAAAGTTTGGACGCTAAGAAGTGCGCCTGAAATAACTTGAGTCTATTGCTCCCTCTCCCTTTTGAAAGCCCCATACGCTCCAGCATCAACAGCAACATCAGACAACTATCATCTCCACCCGAAGTGTGGAAACGCACTAAATGCGACGCTGGAGCATCATTGCCCACAGTTAAGCGAAAGTTTTTTTAAAAACGGAGTGCAATTGCTTCAACTATTGCCTGTAAAAACAGCTAAAGCTGTTTTACTCCGGTATTATATTATTACGTTGCTTAACTGTGGGCAGTTACGCTGAAACTTGGGCCGGTAATTGTCAATCTAGTTGTCGCGCCTCGACGGTTAAATCTTACTCTGGTTTGTGTTCTGAATAATCACCTCATGGGTAGCATTTTTTTTGTTTAGGCCTTGTCTGGGTTAAGATGGACTGCTTGGATTTTTTGCCAATTGCGGGAGCTTCCAGTCCAGCGTTGTGGATTTTTAGCACGAGCAGCCTCGTAGACCGGTAAACTAAATCCTCATCTTATGGGAGTTTACTTTCTGAAAGACTATACAGTATGATTTTTCTATCGCCCACAGGCTCCTTAATCCCCACCTGAAATGCATACGATATTTTTAGTGGTAAAATAACCCCTGAAAATATTCACGAATACCGGGATGATATAGATTTAGATGCAACCCAATGGGAGTTGAAGATTAATTAGGGTAATAAAAGCATAAAATCCTATGGCAGTAATGCCTATCCGGGTACAAAAGATGACGACATGAATTTTAATTTAAGCAGGACACCGGAGTTTAATGCCTTTGTTGATGTTTTAGGTTTGTTATTGGGTCGAGTGGAAATTTAATCATTATTTGCCGGCGTTAAGCTTACTTCCCAATTTGTTTTATAAGTCTAAGCGTTAACCTGACAGACAATAATAAAACCGCTGGTAACGTCTCTTATTAAACACGGGATTGTCGGGCACAAAAGGCGGTGCCCGACAAGACTTAGGTAACATTCAAGGCAAAATATAGGCCGGAGTATTTAGCGGTATGGCAATTCAGATGCTATGATTGGTAACCAACTTACTTAACCAGAGAGAAAAATGATTATTACTCATGTATTACTTAAAGATGGCACTGCCGGCAGTTTTGATGGCGATTGTGAAGTGGGTGATGTGGTAACGGTGCGATTGGATGACAAAGATGGATTGCCAATTGAAGCCACCGGCGAAGTAGCCGTGATTCTTGACATAAGAATCATACCTGCCAAGGCACGAAGTTGAATTTTTACATAGGGCGGATTAGACGCGCAACCAATGGAACATTCTATTTTAATTGATCTATAGGCGCGTCGTAATCCGCCGTATGCGGTGTTTATTCATACGGCGGATTACGGCGCGCGAAAAATCTTTACTTGTCCGAAGCATGTAAGGTTTGCGCGTCTAATCCGCCCTACGGCCCTGTTCGGATTTTGAATAAATAGCAAGTAGCCTCGATGCAACGTAGTGAAATCGAGGTATTCGGAGTTGATAAATCCTCGATTCCGCTTTGCTTCATCCAGCAATTCAGAGCATCTCAAGCCACCCTAAAAAACAATAGATTACGAATGAAT
>JBAXXH010000062.1:0-21064 GCA_037127995.1 Methylococcaceae bacterium
CCATCGCTATTTTTTTGGACAACGTGCTTGTTGATTCAGCCACATTTCACCTGAATATTAATTTAGAATTGTAATAATACTAGAGACCATTGAATAGCTCCAGAGAAAAATAATACTTAGGTAAGGCAAATCGCAAAAAATAACCACCCCATCATTCCCACGCTCCGGCGTGGGAATGCCGCGAGTGACGCTCCAGCGTCACGCAACGCTGGAGCGTTGCCGGATGAATTCCCACGCCGGAGCGTGGGAACTGTCGGATCTGGAGGATATTTTCTGCATACGGCCTAAGACAAAAACGCACTGATTGCATCAGGGTTTTTAACCTCCTTGTATAAAGTCTGTTTTGTCAGTTTTGATACTGTCGCCTTAAACAACAGCATTGCACACACCCACCGGTTTCGCTGATTAAGTGCTAAATAAAGCTGCATCCAGTTGTAAGTATTGATTTATTTTAACACATCAACCCGGAATCATAACTTGTTTCTATAATCGTTAAATCTTGCTGCTTCATCCTAAAATGAAAATTAAACAGCATTGTCACCGAATTTTAATCAAACTTTCATTTAATTGTAATAAAAGCGCGTTACACTTTACAACCACCAAAAAACACAAATCAAACCGAAAATATACGATTTTCATCACTGCAATAGCTCGCGGCCGACTTTTGCAGAACTACTCATTTAAGAGGATAAAAAAATGAAACTGCTCTATTCAATCCATAAATACGACGTTTTCATGTTCACTTGGTTGATTAATACCAGAATGCACAGCCCCTTGACCAAGGTCAGCCGACACCTGTCAAAAACTGGCGATGGTCCGCTTTATCTGTTGGTCATAGGCACTTTATTTTGGCACGAGGGGATTCAAAGCCTCTTCCTTAAAACGATTCTGCTGGCATTTTTAATAGAAAGACCCGTTTATTTTGTATTAAAAAACGGCCTGAAACGAAATCGGCCTGAGGCAGCCTTAACAAACTTCCGCAGCATTATTAAACCGTCTGATCAATTCAGCTTTCCATCAGGTCACACCTCAGCCGCCTTTATGATGGCGACCTTGCTCAGCTATTATTTTCCCCCGTTGATAATTCCCCTTTATTGCTGGGCGACACTGGTCGGCTGCTCCCGGGTGATCTTGGGCGTACATTTTCCGACCGATATTCTGGTTGGTGTTTTTTTGGGTATCAGCACAGCACTTTTTAGCTTAGGACAAATATGAGAATTTTTTATGGTGTACAAGGAACCGGAAACGGCCACATCACGCGTGCAAGAGTCATGGCCAAAGAGCTCTATGCAGCAGGGACTGACGTTACCTTTCAATTTACCGGCCGCCCAGCTGAAAAATATTTTGAGATGGAAATTTTTAATGGCTACCAATTGCGTACCGGCTTAACTTTTAAAACGGATAAGGGAGAGGTCAATTATCTGAAAACAGCACGCGATGCCAAGCCCATCACCTTCATCAAAGATGTAAAATCATTGGACTTAAGTGGCTATGACCTGATCATCAGCGATTTTGAACCCGTAACCGCATGGGCCGCAAAAAACCAAAAAAAACCTGTTTTAGGCATAGGCCATCAATACGCATTCAATTATAAAATCCCCAGGACAGGCTCCGATCCAATCGCCGATCAAGTCATGAAATATTTTGCCCCCGCTGATAGAGGCGTAGGCTTACACTGGCATCACTTTGGCCAACCGATTTTGCCACCTATCATTGATACCCCGGAAACACCCAAAAACATTATCAAAAATAAAATCGTGGTGTATCTTCCCTTTGAAGACCAACAGGAAGTTATCACGCTTTTATCACCGTTTAAAAACTTTGAGTTTCATATTTATGCACCTGACGTGATTACGTCAAAATTTGACCACATTATTTGCAATCCGCTGTCACGGGCAGGATTCCAGAAAGATTTATATGACAGTGCAGGGATTATCAGCAATGCCGGATTTGAGTTGGCTAGCGAAGCCTTACAGCTAGGCAAAAAAATCCTGGCTAAACCGCTACATGCACAAATGGAACAAATATCCAATGCGGCTGCCCTAAAACAACTGGGTTATGGTCATACCATGAATGATATGGACAGTTCGGTTATTGAACACTGGCTACATGATGATCGCGCCATCCAGATCACCTACCCCAATATCGCCAAAGTATTGGTTAAGTGGATACAGGACGGCATGCCGGAAATGGAAACCGATTTTATCGAGGCTATCTGGAATACCGTAGATGTTCTGCACATTAATCATTAAACATAAATTTTTACCAGGAAGACACGACCGTTGACAGCTTGCAACACATGACACTTTTCCTGGTTCCCACTGCGCATCTAAACTACGCTGGTTCCCAAGCGGGAGCTTGGGAACCAGTAAAAACCTTTTCAATTTCTTTAAGCTGCCAAACAATAGGGCATAAAAAACCGCCCGGATTTCCCATAGGCAATTGCTATTAGGTAAGGATGGTCTGTAGGGGCAATCCCTTGCGGTTGCCCTGCCAACATCGTGGCATTAAAGGGCAGGCGTAAAGCCTGCCCCTACGAAAAAGTTACTTTTCTTTGCCTTGATGCGGATGCCGCGAGTTTGGACAACAATTTAAACGAGAGCCGCCACTTAAATTGCTCGGTTTTCTAATTGGATCTTTACCAATGCAGCCCTTTTTTGTTTTGCACGCTCGGCTTTTTCAATAGTTTCATTTTCTTTGCGCAAACAACGCATATCATAACGGCGCTTTGCCAATTGCGCTTTGGTGTTTTTTTGCGCCTGGATAAGTGACGGTTCTTTATCTAGGGGTGCCGGCAGTGGCTTCATAACAATACAGTCTACCGGACATGGCGCTAGACAAAGCTCACAGCCGGTGCATTCCGAAGCAATAACGGTATGCATAAATTTTGCCGCACCTAAAATGGCATCAACAGGACAAGCGTCAATACATTTAACGCAGCCGATACAATCCTTCTCAATAATAAACGCCACACTTTTTGGCTTGTGCATGCCAAATTGTGGATTAAGGGGTTTGGGGTTAACGTTTAACAAATACGCCAACGCGATAATGCCCTCATCACCACCCGGCGGACATTGATTAATGTCCGCCGTTCCTGATGCTATTGCTTCAGCATAAGGACGACAACCCTGAAAGCCGCATTGTTTGCATTGGGTCTGCGGCAAAATTGCATTTATTTGATCAATCACACTATGGACTTTAACCTTGAATCTTGCGGGTATAAATAACCGGATATTGTTGCATTTATTCGCAGTTAAACATAGCAGGTTGATGCCTTTATCCGGTTTTTAACGACGAATTCCACTGTAATTAACGACTATTTAACCTTACCAAACAAGTTTTTTAGTTTTCCCAATCGGCTTTTAACAGGGCTAACCGGCGGTTGTTCGACTACCACTGGCGCAGGCTGAATTTCAGGTTCTTTCTGTTTTATATCTTCGGGTTGCTGCTTTGCACCGAACAGTTTTTTGAGTTTTCCCAATTGGTTGTTAGCAGGACTCGCTGGCGCTTGCTCGACCTCCACCGGGACGGGTTGAATTTTTGGCTCTACCCGTTTTATAGCTTCAGGTTGCTGCTTGGCTCCGAACAGGTTTTTAAGTTTCCCCAGTTGGTTTTTAGCTGGACTCGCTAGCGGTTGCTCGACGGCTAATGACGCTTGCACTAGTACAGGCTGAATTTCCACTTCTTCCAGCTTTTTTTCTTCAGGTGCCTGCTTCATGTCGCCAAAGTAGTATTTTGTTTTTCCATACCGATCTTTCAAGGGGCTCACTGACGACTGTAAGACTGCCACTGGCGCAGGCTGAATTGCTGGTTCCTTTGGTTTTGTTTCTTCGGGTTGCTGTTTTGAACCAAACAGGTTTTTAAGTTTTCCCAATTGGCCTTTAGCGGCAGTCACTGAAGGTTTTTCAGCTGCCACTGACGGTTGCTCGACTACCAAAGGCGCAGGCTGAATTTCTGGTTTATCCTGTTTTATTTCAGCAACTTCTGGCGCAGCTGCCACTACTTCTTGACTGGTTTTTCCAAACAGGTTTTTAAGTTTTCCGGCTGCTCCACTCATTTTTTCCTTAGCAGAAACCACTGGTGGCTGCTCGATAACTGTGGGTGCGGGTGCTGACGGGATTTCTGCAGGGGTCTGTTTTAATTCAATCGGTGTTTCTTGTTCAGCCGGTTTTATCAGTGCTGGCTGTGGCTGTGCTTGTACTTTAACGGGTTCTACTGGTTTGGTCTGTTCAAGTTGTGTAATCAAGGCCTCTTTAGTCGTTAATTTTTCTTCCAGTTGCGCTATCTGCTGCCTGGTATTAACCAAATCAAGGGCTTGTTGTTCCAGTTCTGTAAGATGCGCCAATTCGGACAGGTGTTTTTCCAAGGTTTGAGATAAAACCTGTTGCGCTTGATCCTGCTGCTGTAGCAGCGTGGATTTTTGCTCTTCAAGCTTTTGTTCCAGCTTGGCAAGCTGACTGGTTTGAGTGGCTAAAGTTGCTTGTAATGTTTCAATTAATGCTTCTTTCTCAACCCGTTTTACCGTTTCATCATGATAAGATTGTTGCAGTTGGGATTTGGCTTGCTGTTCACTGCGCAGACGTGTTGTTAACAGGTTAATCACTCTATCGTGTTGTTGCCACAAATCTTCAGCCTTGAGGTCACCCATGACCGGTAACGGGCGCTCGCCAAGATCAAAGCTGGTTGCCAGGGTTTGAATGATTTCTGCAATCTGCTTATTGCGCCGGGAAAGCTGCTCTTCACCTTTTGCGGCTCGCTCGGCTTCATGTTGAGCCAACTGCCGGTCTTTTTGCATTTGCTCGGTATTAGCCGCTAATTCGCCTTGCATTTGCAGCATTTGTTGTTGCACGGCATTCAGCTCGGCATTGAGTTTATCTTGCATTTCAATATGCGCTTTTTCACTGGCGGCATTCTTTTTCTTTAAAGCGGCAACCCTGATACTATAAATAATGGCGGTTAGTAAAAAGACTGCCACCGCCAACACCCCTGCGTAAACAGGATTGGCAAGCGTCAGTAGAGTCCAGTCAGAAAGAAGGGTTTTAATAATAGGTAAGTAAGTTTCCATAAGTACGTTTCTCAATAAAAAATGACGGCAATCTGTTGATTGTATAAGTACAAAAATTTTTAAATCATCGACTCATACAATAAGGTGCAATGATTTCCAAAAATAAATAGATCGTTATAGCGGCAGCTTTAACAGCGGAAAAATCGTAGATAAAGCCGCTTCTGCAACCTCATTAATTTCAACGCTGCAACAATAAAATTAAAATTCAATGCCCTGTTCGGCTTTAATTCCCTGCTGAAAAGCATGTTTTATCAGGGTCATTTCGGTGACCGTATCCGCAATCTCTATCACTTCCGGAGCCGCATTACGTCCGGTCATAATTAAATGTAACCAGGATGGTTTCTCATTGCGAATAAAATCTGCAATTTCCTGACCGGAAATCCACTGATACCCGCAACAATAATTAATCTCGTCCAGCAAAACGACATCAAACTCTTCGGAAAGCATTTTCTGCTTGCTAAGCTCCCATATTTCCCGACTGGTTTTAATATCCTGTTCAGGATTTTTGGTGTCCCAAGTAAAGCCGTCACCCAACGAATGCCATTCAATATTATCAAAACGTTCTGCGGCTTTTTGTTCGCCCGTTTGCCATTGCCCTTTAATATACTGGATAACACAAACTTTCATGTCCCAGCCGGCAGCACGAAAAACCATGCCTAAGGCACTGGAAGACTTGCCTTTGCCGTCGCCGGTATTAACGACAACCAGCCCTCTTCGTCTATCTCTTGATTTCATAAACCATTCCGTAATTTGATTAAGTAGAAACAGGTCGCAACTTTTTTATAATGAACGCATTGATCGCTTTCAATCATGATAAAGTTACCCTATTCTTTACGCCATTCATTGTAACCTTAAAAAGCCATTATGACCGAAGCAACTGTTTTATTTTCTGACGCAAAAAAAGTTATTCCAGGTGGCGTTAATTCGCCAGTACGCTCTTTTAGTGGTGTAGGCGGCACACCGGTTTTTATTGACCATGCCAGCGGCGCTTATATCTATGACAGTTCGGGCAGTCGTTATATTGATTATGTGGGCTCTTGGGGGCCGATGATTTTAGGTCATGCACATCCTGAGGTGATTGCTGCGGTTAAACAGGCCGCTGACAAAGGCCTGAGTTTTGGCGCACCGACAGAAATTGAAACGCTAATGGCGCAGCGGGTTTGTGAGTTGATGCCCTCCATTGAGCTGGTCAGAATGGTTAGCTCCGGTACCGAAGCCACCATGAGCGCCATTCGTTTAGCCAGAGGTTATACGGCCCGTGATAAAATTGTTAAATTTGAAGGCTGTTATCACGGCCATTCCGATTCCTTATTGGTTAAAGCTGGCTCAGGCACCTTAACTTTTGGCGTGCCCAGTTCACCGGGTGTACCTGCCTCGGTTGCCGCCAACACACTGACCTTAACCTATAACGACAGCGAGTCGGTTAAAACCTTGTTTGCCGAGATAGGTGAGCAAATCGCCTGTATCATTGTTGAACCCGTCGCCGGTAATATGAACTGTATTCTACCGACCCCCGGTTTTCTGGAAACGCTGCGTCAAGTCTGCGACGACTACGGCAGTGTACTGATTTTTGATGAAGTGATGACCGGCTTTAGGGTTGGCCTACAGGGCGCGCAAGGGGTTTATGGCATCAAACCCGATTTAACCACGTTGGGTAAAATTATTGGCGGCGGCATGCCGGTCGGTGCTTTTGGCGGACAACGTAAAATTATGGAGCATCTCGCCCCGCTTGGCCCTGTATATCAAGCGGGTACTTTGTCCGGTAATCCTGTTGCCATGGCGGCCGGACTAAAAACACTGGAATTAATCGCCCAACCGGGCTTTTATGAAGCCTTGACTGCAAAAACCGAAAAACTGACCACCGGTTTAAAAGAGCGTGCCCATCAAGCCGGCATTGCTTTGACCACCAATCATGTTGGCGGTATGTTTGGCTTGTTTTTTAGCACAGAACAGCAAGTGACGAGCTTTGCCCAGGTTATGCACTGTGATCAGGTTTTATTTAAACGCTTTTTTCATGCCATGCTGGAGGCCGGTGTCTATCTGGCTCCGTCGGCGTTTGAAGCCGGTTTTGTTTCAGCGGCGCATACTGATAATGATCTGGAAAAAACCCTGGATAGCGCTGAAGCCATCTTTAAGCATTTATAAGCCGGTTGGGAAATGGATTTTATAAACAACCTGTCTCCCCTGCTGGTTGGTTTGTGCGGTTTGTTGGCAGGTGCATTATTAATGCGCCTGCTCAATGGTCAGGACAAAGCCGCTATTGCCAAACTCTTAACCGACCTTGCCGTTTCTGATGAAAAACTCAAGCAGTTTCAAAACAAGAACTCTGAATTCAGGCAGTTGCAGCAACTCTATGTGGAATCCAAAACCCAAAATGCCGAATTGCAAACGCGCATGTCCGAGCAGGTAAAAAACGCGGAAGAAAAATTAACTCTGTTAAAAGATGCAGAGATTCGGCTTAATAACCAGTTTGAGAACCTGGCCGGTAAAATTTTCGATGAACGCAACCGCCAATTTACGGAACACAATAAAACCAGTCTGGATCATATTGTCAGGCCGTTGCGCGAGCAGTTGGGTGAATTTAAACAACGCATAGAAACGGTTTACGACAACGAAAACAAAGACCGGAACTCCCTGCGCGAAGAAATTATTTCGTTACGGCGTGATACCGCGCAAATGAATCAGGAAGCGCTTAACCTGACCCGTGCGTTAAAAGGCGATAAAAAAACCCAAGGTAATTGGGGCGAGATGATATTGGAAACCGTTCTGGAAAAGTCGGGGCTGCGAAAAGGCATAGAATACGAAACTCAGGGTGCGTTTCGCGATGAAGACAACAAGCTCTTTAAGCCTGATGTGATTGTTCGTTTACCTGAAGACAAAGATATTATCATTGATTCAAAAGTGTCCTTGGTCGCTTATGAACTGCACTGTTCAACCGACGATGACGCAGAGCGTGTAGCGGCGTTAAAACAGCATACTGAAGCCGTGCGCACACATATTAAAGGTCTGAGTGCCAAAGATTACTCCGGCCTGAAAGGTTTGCGGACGCTGGATTTTGTACTGTTATTTATGCCAATAGAAGCAGCTTTTATCGCCGCGTTTCAGGCCGATGAACGTTTATTTACCGATGCCTTTGAGCATAAAATAATTGTCGTTACTCCCACTACGTTACTGGCGACGCTACGCACCATCGAAAATATCTGGCGCTATGAGCGTCAGAACGAAAACGCCAGAGCCATAGCCGATAAAGCCGGTATTGTTTATGACAAAATACGCGGTTTTGTAGAAGATCTGGATAAACTGGGTAAACAACTAAGCACCGTCCACACGACTTACGATGGTGTTATGAACAAGTTAACCCGGGGCAATGGTAATTTAATCCGCCAAGCCAGCAGCTTTGTTGATCTTGGCGTCAAAATTAAGAAAACCATACCCAAAAATATAACTGAACAGGCCGGGGTTGAGATTGATAAAAATAAAAATCAAACAATAGCCGATGAAAACTTTTAAGGATATGCATTGAATGCCACACCAATAAAGATTCTAGCTCCATAATTTTGATTAGAGTAGGATCTGATTCTAATCGTGGTGTCATTAAATTTAATTAACGCATAATAAAAACTTACGTCATTATTTAGGTTAACTGACTTATTAATACTAATAATAATTTTATTCATAACATCACCCATCAGCAAGATAAAAAAAAAGCACTTATTGCTAAGTGCCTTTTGAGGGGGGGTAACACACAGGAGAGGTAGAGCACTTGTAATAGTTAAAGCAGTTACTATGCCAATACCGTATAGACCCTTATTAAATAAGGAAACATGCCTTAACGTGACTCGTTTTTTTTATCTTGACAAACATTTTTTGCCCCATTTTAAGCAACAATGGCGGTAACGATGTGTCAACTTGGTGCAATTGCAAGTGACTTTGAGGGTTATAAAGCGGGGGGTGCACAGGCAATTGATCTTTATCCCCGAAGGCGGTCAATAAACGATCTTATTGCTTTTTTCAGTTAATGATTTAAAGGGCTGCAAGGCATTGGACAAATCTAAATAATGCATAGCAATACGGCGTTCCGAGGGAATAACCTAAATTGCGGCTACCCATTTAAAGCAGGGCGATTTTACAAATACCATTCCTTCAAAGGATGTTATCTGTCACAGCTTAAGTTGTTAGCTATTAACAGGTTACCTTTTAAATAGTAATTACTCAGTCCCCCCTCTTTGAAAAAGAAGGGTTAGGGGCAAGCCACTCGGAGAGTGTGTTGATTTTTAGTTGGAACTGACCGCCAGCTCACGGCCAGGAGGAGACCGTCGATAGTTTCCAATGAACGGCTGGTTAATCTTGAAAAGCTGTCATTCAGAGGCCGACAGTGATTTGCAGCCACGTACCCAATGGATTAATAATCTTTTTGACGTCAGCGATTTCGTCGGCGCAGTATTCCTTTGGCGACGTAATAGACTAGGATAAAACTTGGAGCGGCCATCGCTAGCCCCATGACTACTGTGCCCAGCCACAGCGGCTGCAGTGCTTCCCAGAATTCGGTGGACAGTAACGAAAGGCCTTGAGTCCAATCCATTTGGTCGAAATTCTGCATTAATGCTTGTATTTCGGTATAGCTCAAAGGTTTATGTTTACCGGGCATTATCCAGATACCCAGCCGGTAACCACCATACCACATAGGCAGTGTAGTCAGTGGATTTGAAATCCATGTCCAAGATAGACTGGCAATGACACTAGCTCTTAAGACAAGAGCGGCGATCATGCCAATAAAGGTTTGGCCGAATATAGGTAGCGCCGAACAAAAAATACCGCAGGCACAGCCCATTGCGATGCGATAGGGTGACTCATTAAGATGGATCAGTCGATGAATCCATTGGTTGATAATATATTTAATTCGTCGGCTCCAACCCTTTTTCGTAGGCGGTGGGGAGCCTAAAACCCGTCTAGGTACTGATCGAGAAAACCAAAGACTACTTTTAGACCAAAACATTATTTACATCTCGCTTGGTAACTATCACGACGACAGAAACAAGCATACACTAGAATCCTGATAGGCTCACTCCGAAACACTAATTACTAGTTCCGTAACTGACTTTGCAGTTCGACGATTGAAATACCCCCAAGCTACATTTTGCGAGGGTTAGTCATCATCTTTTTCACTATTGCGTTTTTCATCCCCATCACGAATGTCATGTTCATTTCCACTTCGGTGACACTGAACACAATTGTCGAAATTACTGATGCCTTCCTCGATGTGCTCGTGACGGATACTTGCAGGCGAGTGTTCGTGGCAACCATAGCAGGTGTAATGGCTGTAGTCATTGCGCACATGACAGGTCACACAGCGCGTGTTGTGATCGCCGTCTAATGAAAAATACTGGGTGTGATTGAAGGTCGTCGGCACCCACTTTTCCTGGGTGTGACACTGAGCGCAATGATCGGCAATCTGCTGGTGTAGCGAGTCGGTGGGCGGTTTGTGGCAGTTCTGGCATTGCTCACTCGTTGCTTTTTGCAGTAAGGCGTGATTGAAACGTCCCTGCTGCATAAAGCGTGTTACCCCAGCATGATCGCTGTGGCAGGCTACACAGTCCTGACTATTCAGCTGCTGGTGAAAGGGAGATGAAGTGCGTGGTTTTGCGAGGGGTTGTCCTGTCGTCAGCAAACGACCGATATCAGCAGGTTTATGGCAGGTAACGCAGCGCTCGGAAGCGACTCCACTGAAGGGTACGTGGCAGGCAAAGCAATCGGTATCCAATTGCTTATGGCCGGAAATCAGTTTGCCCGGTGCAATCATCAGCTGCGGGAAGATAAAAACCAAAACCGTAATCACGATCAGGTTGACGGCAAGAGCTGTCTTTAGGATATTGTTCATACCCAACCCCAGAATAGGAATATGCTGATGATATGACCCAATGCCAGCATTACAAAAACAATGAAAATCGGGATATGCACTTTTCGCCACTTGGTCATCGCATCAAGAGTCACGGCATCCCAGAATAAGGCTTGTTCCACCTCAAACCTGGAGAAACCACGAAGCTGTAAGTCTTCGCGCTCACCTTGGACATGACGGCGGGATTGATCCAACAGCAGTTTTCCAACCAAGCCGCTAACCACATTCACGCTCATGGCCACTGTGGCTAGCCAAGGCAAAATGGCATTGAAATGGATGCCGGCATGGATCAGCACCAACAACGAACCGAGCCAGGCGGTGAATTCATGAAAAGTCAGCAGTGATTTTGGATTTCCCGCCGTGATAACTTTGCGTTTGCGAAGAGAATAAATTAACGAAATAATGATCAGAATTGTGCCGGGAATGCCCAGATAGCGGCCGACCCATACCAGATTCAATTGATGCAGAAGATAATCCCCCGCCAGGGTGGCAACTGCCAGCAGGCCAAGCAGCAGACCGAAGGGAAGGATATGTTGGTGCCATAGCGAAGTTGTCATTTAAGCCTCCAGCGTTACGCTAGTCTTGGGTGAGCAGACACAGAGCAGGCAGGTGCCGGGTTCTGGATCGTAATCCGGTGGTTGGCGGTAGGCAACCTCGCCTGACAGTATCTTCGTCTGGCAGCTGCCGCAGCCACCCGCGCGGCAGCCCGAATTAACGCTGATACCCTGTGCTTCTGCCAATTCGAGCAGGCTGCCGGCAAACGGAGGCCATTGCAGCTGCTTACCGGACTGGGCAAAATTCACAAAGATAGCGTTAACCACCGCCTCGTTCTGCGCATCGGTAACTGCGTCCTTAGCACTGCGGAGTTTGATCGATGCCGGCCCGAAAGCCTCAAAATGGATATGCGTATTCGGCACCTCCCAATCCTCCAGTGCCGGAGCGAGGCTTTCCAGCATCGGGGTGGGGCCGCAAATATAGAAGTGATAAGGCTTGGCTGGTAATTGGGTACGCAACAGGTTGATATCGATTCGGCCCTGATGGTGGTAATCGTGCCCTGCCACATCGTCCGGCTGAGGAGCGCTAAAGCACACCCGCAAATGAAAGTTCGTATGTGACAATGCCAGTGCGTCGAAATGCGACTTCATCATCAACTCACGGCCATTACGCACGCCATAGTACAGCCAGACTTCGCGTCCGGGCTGGTTAGCCAGACACCAGTTCAGCATGCTGAGCATCGGCGTAATGCCAATACCGCCGCCGATCAGCACCAAAGGGTCATCACTGCGGTCAATATGAAAATGTCCGGAAGGTGCTCGCACCTGCAAAATGCTGCCGACTGAGACGTGATCGTGAAAGTAATGGGATGAACGTCCCGGAGGGAAGTCACTTCCGGCAGGCGCAGATACCCGCTTAATCGACACCCGGTAGCAATCAGGGCGGGGTGCATCCGACAAGGAATAGCAACGAATGACCTGTTCGGTACCTCCCGTCGCTGCCGGCAAGTCGAGGCGGAAAGTTAAAAACTGCCCGGGCAGAAAAGGCGGCAGGGGTTTTCCGTCTTCCGGCACAAGGAAAAACGAGCAAATGGACGAACAAGCATCCTCCACTACCTTGCGGTCAACCCTGAATTTCCGGAAGTACAACCGGGCAGGTACAGTAATTTCTTCCGCGTCTCGCGACTTGCCCCCGCCCACAGTTAAGTTCAAATCCTCCCCGCGGTTTGGCAAGGCGTGATAATCCATCCAGTGACGCCAATAGACGATGCCCAGATAGATCGCCAGTTGCAATAGGATTACGGATACAATCCAGAACAGCAAAGAAAGTGACGTCATGTTGCTATGCTACCAATTTAGAGAACTAAAGTGTCCCCTTGATATTTGTGACGATTAGAATACGCCCAAGCTGACTAACTCTTTGGTTTCTTGGACTTATCGTGTGAAACAAGTTTGTACCCTCATACTCAAGCAATCTTGTAAGTATTGTTAGTAAACTCCGACGTGTGATCAAATCACTGGCTATGTAATTTTTCCTGTAACCATACTTTAATAAGCGACTGGTAAGGTACATCACGGGAATTTGCAGCGGCTTTGATCGAATCCAGCAGGTGTTGAGGCAAACGCAATGAAATCGTTTTGGTACTGGGTTTTAAATTGGGCAGCACTACTTGCTGTGCTTTCGTCCAATCCAGATAATCTGTGGAGTCTTGTTGTTCCCAAAACACACGTTCTTCGGGCTCGCTGGAAAATTTTGGAATAGTTTTAAGTGGTTTGTTCATAAATTTTACGCTCCTTTCTGTGCATGTCTCTGGCTGAGATGACGCGTATACTTTCGCTCTCATGTCGCAGGGTGAAGGTAATATGCAATGACCGATCTTTGTTAGTCTTACCCAGTGCATGAAAGCGGCCTTCGCCTTGACTGTGTTTAGTATCGTCAATTACAAGCAATGGTTCATTGAAAAAAACCTGCTCGGCTTCAGCCATTGAAACGCCATGCTTGTCGTTCTTGCGTGCATTGCCTTCATCCCAATCAAACGCTGTAATTTTAGTAAAATTAATCATAGGCGTATATTATGAGAGTATACGATGGAAAGCAAGTTTATCTGTCTTGGTTACTTATTTAACCGATTTTGACTTGCCATAAAAATTTATTGTTCGATTTATGTTGGTTGGTTTATTAAAGTTGACTGGCTGCTATAGCCGTGACTGTTGCCGCTCGTAAACTTGGCTTCAATGTCTGCAGTGGGTCGTGAGCTGGCAGTCAGCTCCAACTAAAAATCAACACACTCTCGGAGGGGCTTGGGTCACTGCCATTAAGTTAAGCCGTTCGCTGAGCGGAGTCGAAGCGATTTTGCTGGCTTCGGCTCCGCTCAACCAACGGTTTATCTTGCCAAGAGTCGCTTAACTTAATGGCAGTGAGGGGCTTGGGTTATGGGAGATTTTATTAAATAAAGCCCTCTGCCCTGACATTGTCGGTCGCCAAGGCAATGGCTTGCTGCAAAAATTTCGCGTGGTTCTACAAATCCAACGGATTATTGGGGTCAACACCGTCCATAAAGGGCAGACGCCGATCCTGATTGGTCAGTTGATATATCTTGCCTAACCAATTATTGAAAACGGCTTTTGCCGTATCTTTCCAGGTGTTGTCAATATGTTCCAACACCAACGCCTCAGGAAAAGCATCGAGTGCTTTACCGGCCTGCCTGACCGACCGGACATGCTGCTCATAACCGGACAATAGTTGCTGCACCGTTTCGTTAAAATAATGCTCTGGAAACGGCGGGTAGTCTGCTCTTTCCCAATGATAAAAGCGCAGTACTTCGCGTTTATATTCTTTTAACAAACTAATGTCATCGTATTCGGGATGCCCCTGAAAGAACACAATCCGAAAGCCGTCGGGACTAACCGCAAGATGTACCCCGGCTTCTTGACTGGCTGCCAGAATCTTAAGCCCGCAGCGCTCCATGTCACTTTGAAATATTTCATTAAACCGCGAATGAGGCACATCAAAGCGGGTGTTAATTTCTGCAACCAAGGGATGATTTCGGTGGGTGAGTTTGTGGGAAAAAACACCCCAACGTTTTGCAGGCAAGCGGGTGCGCTCAATGCCATAGCTGTATTGAATAACGGCATGAGTCGCAAGGCATGAACACAGTATAGAGGTGACATTGTCCTTGGCCCAGGAAAAAACTTCCATCAGCGGTTGCCAAAAATCTTCTTCGGGCAAACTGGGGTGGGTCACATTCGCACCGCTGATAATCAAGGCATCCAGACCATCACGCTTGATTTGCTCAAAGGACTCATAATATTTATCAATATGCGCCTGCGCTTCGGGGCTTCTTTTCAGGCCCGCTACGGTAAAAGGATGGACATGAAACTGTACGATCTGGTTACAGGCACCCACCAAGCGAAAAAATTGCCGCTCTGTTGCTTCCAAGGCAGCATCGGGCATGATATTAAGCAAACCGATATGCATTTCCCTGATGTCTTGTTGACTGGCGCGATCCGCTGCCAATATTTCTTCACCTTCGTCATGCAGGCGTTGAAAAGTGGGTAAATCAATGTGAGCGACTAAAGGCATAATGGCTGATTAAATCCGTTCATGACTGTTTAGCCAAGGCATCGCTAATCAAGCGGATAAAATCAGCTTCATTTTTAACGCTGGCGACATCATTGGCATCAAGCGTATAACCGTACTGGTCGGCAATGGCCTGATAGCGCGGCAATCGGGATTTAAATAACTCCGGAAAAACCCAAGACACAAACTCATCAGGCGGCATGACGTCAGCGGAGGCATAATTTTTCAGGCGCATAAATTCAGCAAGCTTTTCATCAAGAAAAGCTTCCCGATAATACAAGGGCTTGGGATCGGTTTTGGCGCGTTCAATAATGGTTTGTTCCAACGCTGACGGTATTTTAATGTAAATAATGAGCGTGTTTTGAGCCAGTGTTTCCAACACCTCAGGACTGTCCAACTCACAGACACTACCACCCGCATCATTAATAAAATGATGATAGCCGTAAATATCTTCCGCTTTATGAATAAATTCAGGCACATCATTCATGGCAGCAATTTCGGCTTGATGATGTAATTTTTGTCGCCGCATAAACTCCTGCAAAGACAATCCGCCTTTGGCAGGGTCGCCCACTTTACCTAAAAAAGTAGAAACCGGAGCAAGATTATCAACCGTTATTTTGTTGGAAATATAAATAGAGTCCGACAATAATAATTCACGTAAAAACGGCACACTCATGGCCTGACGTTTAATATTGTCCAGAATCGGCTCTCGCAGATATTTAGTACCTATCCGGTAATCACCGGAATAATGAAACCACTTGGCTTTGGGTAATTTATTGGCTAATGTGGTTTTTCCTGCACCGGACATGGCTAGCAAGGTAATTCTTTTTGATGGCCAATCCAAGAATTCCTGGGGACTCATTTTCATGCAACAGTTTCCTTATTAATCCAGATAATTATCGATGTCCATGTCTTCGGCATTGGGCTTGTGCTCATCCGTGTCTGAATAGCCCAGATCATCAGCTTCAACGTCATCAAAAGGGGCGCTCCAGTCTTCAGGGGGTTCGATGTAGTCAAAAGTTGAGTTATACCAGCTGTCATTATCGTATTCACCAATATCGCCATCAAAATATTGCACTTCAATTGAATCGTCATTTTCATCGATAGCGACGACTTTAAACTTCAGGTTGTTTTCTACATCTTTGTACCAGCTACCGATGATAGGGTCTGCTACTGTTGTCATGATGGATACCTCAAATGTTAGTCAAACTGTTCTATAGGAACAATAAATTAGCGAGCTGTTATTAACCAGGCTTAAAAGATACCATTCTATTTTGCACTCGCTGAAATGCAATTGATATTTAATCGGTACCCTAAAAACAACGTCAATAATTATTGATTGAACAGTTATAAAGTAAGTATGGCTTTCTTGCAAGCACGTAGTCTTCTGCTTACATTTGTTAAAGGTTTTCGGCTTAACTGTCAACCATTAAAACGTTGTCATGAAGCCTGATGAGACGCCTTGGATGCCCTAAGATTAGCAGTTAAAGCCGGGGGTATTTTTCGTGCCGTAGGGAAAAAAGACCGTCACGGGCGCATCATCTATGCTCGTCGAATTTGAGGATTATTGCTGAACGATTCAATTAATAAGTTTAGGTTGCTGAGTGCATTGCAAAATAAATTCTATCATGGTAAAAATATACCTGTTGAGCTATGGTTTTAACGTCTTTACTGCAAGTAGTATCAACAAACTAAATATTCTAAAATAATACTGAGGAGAGAATAATGAAAAAATTAGCATCCGTCTGTGCAGGATTGTTATTATGTTTGAGTACGACTGTTTTCGCAGAGGAACACCTTGACGCTGCGCTGGAACACGCCAACGCAGCGGTAGCTGAAGGTAAGGCCGGTAAAGCGCCAAGCTTGGTCACACATGCGAAAGCCGCTCTGGATCATTCTCTGGCTGCTTCTCTGGTTGCCAAGAGCATACCCAAAAACCATATAGACGCAGCCTCCAACTCGCTACAAGAAGCCATTGATCATGGCAATTTGGGGCATGCACAACCCGCTACCAAATCTGCCGAAGAAGCGGTAGTTCACCTTAACGCCGCTAAAAAATAATAAGATTAACACCCGCAAGGAGAAAGCGGGCAGATTATTCTGCCCGCTTTTTTTGCCTGAAGCGGAGTTGTGTTTACTCCGTTGATGATTTTTTTATAATCACAGTCACTTCAAAGGTTCTAAGCGGTGCAACATTGTGCTCAAAGGATCTATGGTAGATCAGTTTTACTTCGCTTTTACCGGCGGCAACAGCATGAAGCGTTATCACTTCAACGCCCCCAGACCCCATCATTTTATTGTTGGCAAAAAATGCTGTCTTAACTCGACTTAAAACATTCAAATCGAGCGGAATCAGCTCCCAGGCATAACCCGTTGTAGGATTTCCCGGTAAGATAATGTCCACCTCATCACCCACCACTATTTCAACGGTTTTGCCGGAATCGTTTTCGTTTAATTTCATAGCTTGACCCGCCAAGGTGTTATCAACATTACCCAGCATCAATGCAAAAAATATAATTGCGCCGGTTTGAATCCGGTAACCAGTAACCTTATCCACGCTTAACTTAACGTTAAGCCGGAAATAATCAAAATTATATCGATTCATCATCAAACCCTGTGCTGTGTAGTTCGGTAACTGTTATTATAGCGGGGTTTTTTATTCGACAGGCTTTATTACATTTAGATCGCCCGGTATTACTCAACACCGGGGCAGGATAATTTGTTTTTTTAGATCACAAGACCTTTGCCATGCCAACCTTTACAAATTATCAAAAACTGCTTGCAATTGCGCTTGAAGAAGCCCGTAGCGGACTGGCTCAAGGCGGCATCCCGGTCGGCGCTGCGTTGTTTTCCGCAGACGGCATCTTGCTCGGTCGTGGACACAACCGCCGCGTTCAAGATGGTGACCCTTCAAGCCATGGCGAAACGGATGCCTTTCGCAAGGCCGGTCGCCTGAAAACCTACCGAGACAAAATCCTGGTCACTACCCTTGCGCCTTGCTGGTATTGCAGCGGCTTGATACGTCAATTCAACATAGGCACCGTAATCATTGGAGAATCTATCAACTTTTCCGGTGGTATCGATTGGTTGCGTCAAAACGGCGTCAACGTGATTGATCTCAACTCGATCGAATGTATCGATATGATGGCCAGCTTTATTAGCACCCATAATGAGTTATGGAACGAAGATATCGGCGAGTCTTGATAACACCGTTCTCAACTAAACTGAATTTTTCAGGATAATCCCGTCTACTCATAAACAACAAAACCGCCTAAAGGAACGGTTAAACGAACCGCCTTGCCATTCCTCGCTTCAATCTTAACTTCTGAACCTATCTGTAGCGGATCTGTTGAATAGATACATGTTAAAAACTTGAAATTATCCCCGTGCAGATTGTTATCAATGGTCACCCAAGCGGTTCGTAATTGATCAACATCGGTATTAATAGCCAGTACCATTTCGTGATTATTGAAGATGCGCGACCAAGGCACAACAGACAGAATACGATCGCCAATAATATGCGGAAAACCGAAAGTCCCTGGCTCGCCACTTTCAGAAATTTCCCGAAGATACTGCCGTCCCCTGCGTAAAGTTAAACACCCTTTTCTATTTCTGATTTTGTTAATGTCGGCAATGATCCGGTAGATTTTATGAGCCTCATTAAAAAAATGCAGTCCACTGCTTTGAATGGAGCCAAATTTTCCACCAAACATACATTCACGCAAATAACGGTCACTATCTCCCGCACCGTTAAAGGCTTGTTCGGTACCGTAAAACAGACAAGGAATCCCCATAGTCGTCAGATTAAGCGCAACAACCGCAGGCAAATGCGCATAGCCACGGTTTGTGTCACCGCAAAAACGCGCCTTGTTATTGCCTTTACGCACCTGATCATGATCATCAAAAAGTGTGACGATGTGCTTGCCAAACCAGGTATGAGACCCTTTGCCAATCAGTACCGAATTTCTGAACAAACCGAAATAAGCTTGCGGCTCACGGTAACCTTTAGCCAAATATTCCATTTTATCGGGTATATCATCAATACCCAGCGCGGCATTAAGTCCGGTGGTCTCCATCATATCAAAGGCAAATTCCCGGCCGCCGGTGATCTCACCAATCAGATAAAAATTTTCCTTGCCCAGGCTTTGCGCATATTCTTTAATAACCGCCGTAAAATAGCGGGTAGCGCCCGGTTCCATGTGCTTGACGGTATCAATCCGATAACCGTCAATATCGGCAAATGCGATCCAGAACTTATAAATATCACAGAGTGCCGCAAGTGCTGGCGTGACATGAAAATTATCAATGATCCGGTTGCCATAAACATCACGGTCATGCGCACCGTGATCAATATCTTTCAGCGATATAAAATCGCCTTCCCGATATTCCGGATCATAATCCCAGCTTGAAATGCGACCTTTGCGGGTAAAAGTCTCCGGATGCTGTAGCTCTGCCGGCCAGATAGCTTGATCAGGCCATGCTTCCGGATGAGCGACTGTATCGATTCGTGCAAAGGGAGCGTCAGGATTGCCATCGCCATTGCGGTAGCCTTTAACCCGATAGGGATTATTATCCCAGCGCGGATCCATAAAATGACCGCCTTTTCCGTCATCGGTGGAATAGCGGTCAGCGTCATAAGCGAAGACATCGCCGGCATGATTAAAAATAATATCCAAAATAACGTAGATACCCTGTTTGTGAGCGGTATTCACTAAATCCTGCAAATCTTGCCGGGTACCAAAGTGTGGATCGACATCCAGAAAATTTTGTATGGCATAGCCATGATAAGAATGTTCGTCTTTTGGCCGCTGTTTAAATACCGGACTGATCCAGATCGCACTGACTCCAAGACGTTTCAAATAACCTATCTTGCTTGCCAAGCCTTTTAAAGTACCGCCCAACCAACGGTTACCCTGTTCGGCCCATTGCCCGCGATCCGCTTTATAGGCATCCCTTTCAAATTGAAAAAGTGGCGTTGTTCCGGTAGTGACCGGGTTACCGTTATTATCAATATAATCCTTTTCTTTCTCATCAGAAAACCGGTCCAGTATTAAAAAATAGAGAACCTGATCTTCCCACGCGGCGGGTGATGGCGTAAATTGCCGGTCTTGATAAGCCGTCCAATTAATATCCGCAAGCGTTTGTTCGATGTTGGTGTGGGTTTTATTATCTGGATTTTTCATGATTATGCCAACCTCTGTTCATTTATTACAAAGCTGATTAATTCCGAAAATTGCACGTACTTTAGTTTTGGTTTTTTTATGGGAGTTGGAGTACAAATTTGCTTTTTACTCCAACTAAAATGGACTTGCATTATTATTACAGGCTACTTTGTTAATGCCAGCAATCGGCCTGTAACCCTAACGGCTACCAACTTAAGACGGGACGATTTGAGGTTAAGCCGTTCGTGGTGAGCTCAGGACGAACGGTTAAGTATCGACTATGTCCCGCCTTAAGTTGGTAGCCACCCTAACCAAGTTGATTGATACAAACGTTAAAGACCGAATTTCTTGGTATCAACGTACTCTTGACTAATCAGTGACCACCAATCCACGGCCAGTCCTTTCAACACATATTCATAAGGCAGCCAACCGTACCCACCCTCACCCCAACTGGTTCCCCAGGAATTTCTGATTAATAACGCCCCCGTGGTTGCCGTACCACAATTGGCGTTCTTGATTGCCAGGGTATCGTCATAACCGATCGCCATAATGGCATGTCCACCCGCAACCTTATCATTTGGGCACGGGAACGGAATTTTGCCTTTACCGGCACCATTCGCCTGACTAATGGAATCATAAACCGTGAAGCCAAACATGGAGGGCAAATTAGCCGCCAGATTAGTCTTGATTTGACTCAGCAGGTTTGCCGGAGTGGTGCCCACAGGATCCAGCCGATAATAATTAATCGCCTGAAAAGATTGAGCCAGCGCATATAAAAATGCCGTAGGTTCTTTATCGAAATCAGCTATCTTATAGGCACCCTTCATTTTGGGGCAACAGTAGTGTACAGTTTAAAAAAAAGGCACA
>JBAXXH010000063.1:0-20729 GCA_037127995.1 Methylococcaceae bacterium
CAAAGTAAATAATCAAACAGCCATTCAACTATTTTCGCGGACGAGAAAAACTAAACAACAATGAAGACGATTCATACACAATAAAAAACTTTTTCGGGGGCAGATCGGAAGCCCCCCGTTTTTACTGTGCATAAATCTCGATGATTTTGATTCTGGAAATCCTGAACCACCCTGCCCCCGATTATTAATTTATTAAATTTAAATTTTTTGATAATTTACGCAAGCCTTCCTTTTGGGCTTCAACGGCATAACCATTCAATCTAACATATTCTAACCAGTAGGATCGCCCTAAGCCCCATTTTTTACTTTGCTCTATTGTCATTACAGGCCCCGCTTTCATATATTTACAGCATTAGAAGACCAACGGTATTTTTCGCCCCGTTAGCCTTCAAACACCTTTAAATAAACCTAAATTAGTCCGTGCTCTGCAAATGAATAAGGTTGACCATCTCCAATGATAAAATGGTCAAGAACTGAAATATCTACCAAAGCCAATGCTTGTTTAAGCTTTTCGGTTATTTGCTTATCCGCCACGCTCGGTTCATTTATGCCCGAGGGGTGGTTGTGTGAAAAGATACAACATGCAGCATTGTAAAACAGCGCTTGTTTAACCACCTCTCTGGGGTAAACACTAGCGCCCGATATTGATCCGGTAAAAAGCTCAACTAACTTAATGACGCGATGCTGGTTGTCCAAAAATAAGCAGACAAACACTTCATAAGTATAACCGCGTAATTGTGCGCTAAGATAAGCGCGGGTAATGTCAGGGCTAGTTAAAGCATTACCACGCTCAAGAACCTCTTGATAGTGTCTTTTAACCATTTCTAGCCCTGCTTGAATCTGTGCATACTTAACACCACTCAAACCACTAACCGCCGTAAAATTCTTTTGATCCGCACCTAGTAACGCCTTCCAAGATCCGAAAGCGCCCAGTAGTTCTTGAGCTTGGTCTACCGCTGTTTTTCCCTTTGTGCCAGTACGTAAAAAAATAGCCAGCAATTCGGCGTCTGTTAAAGCACTTGTACCGCGTTTAAGTAATTTTTCAACGGGGTTTTCACCAACCATAAAATATTTGTTCATTTTTAACTCCCAAGTAGGCCACGGAAACCGCCGTGGACGGTGTTTTGCTTTTTTCAAAACATGGCTTATTATAGCGACACCCCGCCAAACTGCCAAGCGTTTTTACTTGTCAAAACAGCAATAAATCAATTAACTTTCAACAACATAACCAACAGAATTTGTTGGCTACTCCCCGTCGATGCTCTTGTTTGAGCTGTCGTGGAAAGATTGAAAAACAAAGTACGGTTTTCATTTAAAAGCAGTCGGCGAAGCCGCTCCCTGGATGGAAGCGTAAACAAACAAAATCGTCTAGGTCATGATGCCCTCGCCGTCGCTGTGGAATTCGTCAGGCGGAGGCTTTTTTTATAGTCAAGGAATGCTTTATAGCGTAGCGACCCTTGACTATAAAAAAAACGAAAGCCAGAATTTCCACATAAAGCGGCGGTGAGGGCATCATGACCGGCTCAGATTTGTGCAATGATCCAGACACCAGACCCGCCAAAGGCTCAAAAGAAACAGTCAAGGTGCTGTTCCTTGTCTGTTTCGTTATCTATCAGCAAAGAACAGTTGCGAAGTAACACGCAGCATCTGTTCACCTATGCGAAAATCAAAACAGGCCGCGCAGCCGCCACCAATTTACAGAAGGGTTTAGCTGGAAATGGGAGTGAGTCCAGGGTTTAGCGCCCGTTGGCCTGCATTCTATGACGGCAGGAATAGCAATGTAGGGTTACGGGCGCTTACTCTGGGCTTGATCGCATTGCAGGCTCAACCCTGTCCCGATAGGGCTGTCCCCACCAAAGCCTGGCCGGACAAAGTAAATAATCAAACAGCCATTCAACTATTTTCGCGGACGAGAAAAACTAAATAATGAAGACGATTTATACACAATAAAAAATTTTTTCGGGGGCAGATCGGAAGCCCCCCCATTTTTAAATGTGCATAAATCTCGATGATTTTGATTCTGGATACTTCGAATATTCACAAGGTACCCAGAAACTATGTAACCCTAAAAAATGAAAAACAACCTTAAACCCAAGGCCGAGAGTAATACCAATCCGAATCTTTTCTTGCATCAGCCATCCGGTCATCAGCCATAACCTGAGCCTCGTCCTTGTCACCTACATAGTAAAAGGCACCTCCTGTTAATCTTGGATCGTCATGTCCGTAACACAATAACATCCAACCATTCACGTTATTAACATACTGGTTAAAATTATGAGTGTGCATGATGTCTGTTTTAATGCCTGTTTTCATCTTTAAGCTCCCAAGTAGGCCACGGAAACCGCCGTGGGCGGTACTTCTTCTCAAAACGTGGAAAGTTTGAAAACCAAAGCGCGGTTTTCATTTAAAACCAGTCGGCGTAGCCGCTCCTTCGTGCGGCGTAAAATAGCATGTGTTCGGGGCAAATTACCATACCCCGAACACACCACCGTTAAAGGGTTGCGTTATCCTTCGCCGCTACTTTTCCAATGATAAAATCATAAGCCAAGCTTGCTTGCTTACTGGCCGTAAAAATGGCCGTCTTATCGTTTTTCAATACCTTCAACCAACTTTCAACGTAAGCGGCATGATCTTCTATCATGGCATCTACAAAGCCAACGTGACCAACCACGAAAGCCGCCCCAAGCTCGGCCACAAGCTCTTCAAAAGCATAAGCTTCATCACCAAAACGTTTGCCGAATTGACGATCTAGGCGGCTTTCGTGACCTGTCCAGTGCGTTAATTCATGTAGCGCTGTAGCGTAAAAGTTTTCTGGACTGGTAAAACGTTCGCGGTCAGGTAAACTAATTTGATCTTTGTTACGTGAATAACACGCACCCGAGTAACCGTAATTAATAACCGCGCCGCTGGCTTCAAGCAATTTTTCGGCCTCTTCAATGGGGTTGAATTCGTTGGCCATTTCTGAGGCATCCGTTAAAGTCTCGGGTAGGCCGTCAATTTGCGTTACATTAAACAACCAAAAAGGCTTGCACATCGGGAAAAAACCACCTTTACCCTCTTCGTCGTGGTCGGCGGCCTCGTTCCCTTTGCGTTTAACCATTTCAAAATAAGCACACATAGTCGCTTTTTCGCCTTTGCGCACTTGTGCACCCAAGCTTCCAGCTTGTTTGTAGGTCATCCAAACATTAGATGAATAATTGGCCTCCATTGCTGCATCCCAAAGGATTAAGACATTAACGCCATGGTATGAGTCGCCAGTCGCGCCATTACTAGGAAAGCCGCCTTGTGCGGCTTTTTGCCAACGTTCACGGGCAACATTGCCGCCCTTTTCCAGCATGGCAATAATTCTATCAGTGATTAATTGTCGAATATCCATGTTAAGCTCCCAAGTAGGCCACGGAAACCGCCGTGGACGGTGTTTTGCTTTTTTCAAAACATGGCTTATTATAGCGACACCCCGCCAAACTGCCAAGCGTTTTTACTTGTCAAAACAGCAATAAATCAATTAACTTTCAACAACATAACCAACAGAATTTGTTGGCTACTCCCCGTCGATGCTCTTGTTTGAGCTGTCGTGGAAAGATTGAAAAACAAAGTACGGTTTTCATTTAAAAGCAGTCGGCGAAGCCGCTCCCTGGATGGAAGCGTAAACAAACAAAATCGTCTAGGTCATGATGCCCTCGCCGTCGCTGTGGAATTCGTCAGGCGGAGGCTTTTTTTATAGTCAAGGAATGCTTTATAGCGTAGCGACCCTTGACTATAAAAAAAACGAAAGCCAGAATTTCCACATAAAGCGGCGGTGAGGACATCATGACCGGCTCAGAATTGTGCAATACAACAAACCGCACTACAGAAGGGTTTAGTTGGAAATTAGACCAGCTCAGGGTTATAGCGACCGTTGGCCTACATTCTATGACGGCAGGAATAGCAATGTAGGCTTACGGACGCTCACCCTGAGAGCAGGATAATTGCAGGCTTAACCCTGTCCCGTAGGGCTGTCCTACTAAACGATTGTCCATTTTCAACGCCCTAACTAACTTTTATTGGGTTTCTCGTTAGACTTAATCAATCAGCCATTTCACGGACTTCCCTGTACACAAACAACAGCAAAGCAAATATTTTCGCGGACGCGAAAAACAACACGCAGGATTTCAAAATAAACGACAAACTGTGATATAAAAACACCACAAAGCCAACCACCACAAAAATCATAATAACGGCAAAATGGAAGAATTAGAACGACTTAAAAACCAGAAAGAGTTTAGGGAAATACTTGCAAAATACGGCATTACCCAAGCACAGGCCGCAGCCCTGATAACGAAGGAAACATCCCGAAGCATAAAGCTCAGAACGTTGAGAACATGGTTAGCCAACCCGGAAGCAGTATCGGCAAAACCATGTCCAATATGGGCAATCGTGGCATTGAAAAAAGCTCTCGCTAACCTGCCATCAACCACCCCAGAAAAGATCGAAATAAAATAAACGATAAACTTGACATAGGTACTAAGTGCCTATAACATCAGCCTTAACCAAATTTGCAACGGCTAAACCAACCCCGAACAGAGAAATGGATAAGCTACCTAAGCCAAAAACCATAATCCCGCTTGCTATAAAACGGGAGCTTTACAACAGCGACCCGGAAAACGAATCAAGCCGCTTGTGGAATATGTGGAACGGCGGGGATGGCGAAGCCAGCGACGAGGGAGTGGAAGGCTGGTACAACACAAAGACAGAATCAGAATCAGAACAGGACAATAACCAATGAAGCAACCCATTACCCTCATCATCCTAGCCCTGTTTGCCACAACCCCGGCAAGCGCCGACCCGCCGCCTACAAGAATAGTAGGCAGCGAACAGCAAGCAAGCCGTGACAATGAAAAGCTGAACATCCTGCAAAGCGAAATCAACGAACAACAGCAACTAGCGGCGCAGTTACAGCAACAAAGGGCGATAGACCTAACAAACGACAACAAGGAGGAACTTGCCAAAACCGAGGCAAGGCTGGAAGAAGTAACCGGGAACATCACCCAGATTCAGCAAGAAATCAAATTAGCACAAGGCCAACCCGTGACTGTGCGCCTAAATTCAAAACAGGGAGCAGAACCAACGAAAACCGCCCAAAAAGAAGCCGAGCCGCCAAACGCCCAAACCGGGCAATGGTGGGATTTGTATAACAAGAAGAAAAACTAAAACTGGCGCCTATCTTCATCTAATCTTAATTAAACCTACAGATTTCCTCTCATCTTGTTTATGTAAACTTTACGCAGACGTGCCTTGTTCCTTGTTCACTTATGGTGATTATGAGCAGGGTGACCATAAGCACAGCCACAAGAGGTCCAATGTTAAATGATTCTATGAGATTTTATTTATTCAACAACGCCCTGTTTCTGCCCTGGCTTACCTTCTTCACAATCGGTAGGCCAGTTGTCGGCGTTATTTGTCTAATCCTGCAAATAACTATAATCGGATGGATTCCGGCAACTATATGGCCTGCCTATGCTTTGGGCCAGTACAAAACCGATAAAAAAATTGAATACGCACTTAACAAAAAAGGTATCTAAATGAAATTTAACCCAAACATAATAATTGTAACCATAGCCGGACTTGGCCTATTCATACCAGAACTGTCATTTGCGGCGGGCCCTTTTTCATCAGGCGCAACCTCGCTGTCACAAGACATTCTAACCATCCTAACCCCTGTTGCCGTTATTGCGGTGATGGTAGCAGGAGCCTTGGCATGGTTTGGCCGAATCTCATGGGTATTGGCGATCAGTGTCATGGCGGGCATAGTATTGGTATTTGGTTCACAACAAATTGTGACCTGGATACGCGGACTCTTCGGGGTATAGCATGAGTGCCAACAACGGTCTACAAGCAGACCCGCTATTTGTAGCCGCCACCCGCCCCCCAATGCGGTTTGGCGTAACCACGTTCGGCATGGTGCTAGGTGGGATTGCGGTTATTGAAATGTTTCTGGTGACAAAAAACCTATTGTGGCTTTTGGCATACATCCCCATACACGGTGTTCTGGCTTTGCTTCTAATGACAGAATGCCGTTTCTTCGAGCTGCTGACCTTGTGTGTCAGAACAAAGGGCCTGAACTGTATTAAAGGCAACCCGAGGTATTGGCGGGCCAGTAGGAAACATTGGCGGGCGAGTAGTTACTCGCCGCAACGCTATGACCTGACCGACCTTGAAGGGCGGCGTAAGCTACCTAAATTTTTGACGTAGGCTTTTTAAGGGTAATCAACATGCAGTTAAAAAATCACAAAGCGATAATCAACGATGAGAGCGCCGCCGTCCATATACCGTATACCAGCCATGTCACGGAGCAAATAGTCAAAACCTATAACGGCTACGTCATGGCCTTCAAGCTATCCGGTATAGGTTTTGAAAACGCCGACGATGACCAGCTCAACAACTGGCATGAGCGTTTAAATGTGTTTTACAGGAACATCAGCAAGCCCAATATTTCAATCTGGCAAACGGTTGTCAGACACCGGGAAAACACCTACCCGGACGGCCAATTTGAACCGGGATTCGCGCATGACCTGAATGAGAAATACCGTCAGCGGATAGCGCAAGAAACCTTGATGGTCAACGATATATATGTGGCTATTGTTTACAGGCCGCAGCCTGGGAAAATCGGCAAAACCGCCATGAGCTTCTTGCGCCGCCTGAACAATGATGCACTGCGGCAGGAACAAGAAGAGGCATTGGAAGAATGCCAAAAGTTGCAGCAACACGTCAGCGCGTCCCTGTCCCGATATGACCCTGAACCTTTGGGTATATACAAACAGGGAGCGCATTGCTTCTCATCGTTGCTTGAATACTTCGGGCTACTCATTAACGGAGAATGGCAACGCGTCCCGTTGCCACGATCACCACTTAATGAAGTGTTGGCAACAACCCGGTTATTATTTGGCTCCGAAGCGATGGAATACCGCACCACGACAGAAACCCGTGTCGCCGCCTTTCTAGGGATAAAAGAGTACCCCACACCCAGCATCGTCGGGATGTTTAACCCCTTGATGTCAGTGCCATTCAGTTTTGTGTTAACGCAAAGTTTTACCTTCATCAATAAGGCAACCGCTCAAAATCTGCTCGGCCACCAATACAACCGGATGGTAAATGTTGGCGATTTAGCCATATCGCAATCTGAAGAACTGAAAACGGCGCTTGACCAATTGTCCAGCAACGAATTCGTGATGGGCGACCACCACTTTTCCCTGCAAGTACAGGCTGACATTTTCGAGGGTGTAAAAGAAGCGGAAAGCTTGGCACGTTTACGGGAATTGAATAACAATGTCGCCCTGGCTAAAACGATCCTGGGTGATACCGGGATGACGGTAGCGCGTGAGGATTTGGCGATTGAAGCGGCATTTTGGGCGCAACTACCCGGAAACTTCGCCATGCGGCCACGCCTCTCGCCGATAACCAGCCGCAATTTTTCGGCAATGGCACCGTTTCACAATTTCCCGGTAGGACGTGCCAACGGCAACCACTGGGGTGATGCAATGGCTGTGCTAGTGAGCAATGCCAAAAGCAATTATTATTTTTCATTACACGCGAGTGACCCCAAAGACCCAACCGGGGGGAGTAAAAAAGATGTCGGTCATACCTCTATCTACGGCCAGGTAGGTTCAGGTAAGACGGTACTGATCGGATTCCTGGTGTGCATGAACAGAAAACTCGATGTAACACAGGTGATTTTCGATAAAGATTACGGTTTGGAAATATTGATCCGCGCACTGGGCGGCTGTTATCTTGCCATCCAGAACAAGAAAAAAACCGGGTTCAACCCGCTGCAATTAGACCCAACCCCAGGCAACACGGAGTTTATGAGCCAATGGTTGCAACAGTTAGCAAAAAATCCTAACAGGCCACTGACGGTACGTGAAAGCAAAGACCTCGAAAAATCCCTGCAAGGCACTTTGGCATTAGAACAAAAATATCGCCGCCTATCGAGGCTCATTGAGTTTTTGGATAAACGCGACCCCGAGGGGTTACATGCACGGCTGAGTAAATGGTGTGAGGACACCGGCGGCGAATATGCCTGGGTATTCGATAATGAACGGGACAGCGTTACCGGAATAATGGGTAAAAACGCAACCATTGGCTTTGATGTCACTGATTTTATCGACAACCAGACAACGTGTACGCCAATCACCATGTATTTATTCCACCTGACAAAAGGGTTGATGGATGGCAGGCGATTAATCTGCTGGATGGACGAATTCTGGAAATTATTAGGCGACCCCACTTTTCAGGACTTTGCCAAAGACGGCCTGAAAACTGCTCGTAAAAAGAACGGTGCTTTTGCCTTTGCCACACAAAGCGTAGGCGACGGCCTGGACAGCCCTATTGCGCGTGATATTGTTGAGCAGACGGCCACCAAAATATTTTTCCCTAACGGGGAAGCCAGGCCGGAAGAATACATCGACGTTTTGGGCTTGAGTGAACGCGAATATTTGCTGATTAAACAGGAACTAGAACCCGGAAGCCGTCAATTCTTGGTTAAACAAGGTAATAGTAGCGTCGTCTGCGAATTAGACCTTAAAGGTTTTGATTTTGAATTGGACGTTATTTCAGGAAGATCCCACAACGTAGAAATAGTCAGGAACATAATTGCGCAAGTGGGCGACAACCCCGCCGACTGGCTACCCATTTTTCAACAACAACGCGGCAAACCAAAACTAAACCAGTGATACGATTTTCGCGTCCGCGAAAATAGCATTAAACATTAAGCCCCTTTAGGAGAATCAATATGAAAAAGCAAATAAAAAATAGCATCTTATTTCTGAGTTTACTGTTTTGCTCAGGCGCTATGCCTGTGTATGCGATTGATTTAGTATTCGACGCGCAGGCATTAGTGGCTAACATGCAGCAATTAGCCAGTTGGGCGCAACAGCTACAGCAAATGAAAGCGCAGCTCGACCAGCAAACCGGCACACTGCAATCAATGACAGGCAACAGAGGTATGGGGAATGTGTTGCCATTAGCCAATGCAGCGCGTAATTACTTGCCACAGGGCGCGGGTGATATGGTGGGCGTACTCAACAACACGAGTAACAGCTATTCCGGGATGGGCAACCAAATACAAGCCCTGGTTAGTAATAACTCCATCCTGTCCAATGCCTCCATTGCGAACATGAATATGACTCCGGCGCAAACACAACTGTTAACCGATCGCCGCACTAATGCCGCCGCGATTCAGTCCATATCCGCACAGGGGATGGCAAACGCCAGTGCGCGGTTTAATTATTTGCAAGGGCTGATGGGACAAATCAACAACACCACCGACCCCAAGGCGATTGCGGAATTAAACGCGCGGATTACGGCTGAACAAACCATGATGACCAACGAGCAAACCAAACTGCAACAAACAGTTAGTCTCATGCAGAGCCGGGATGCCGTTACCCAACAACAACAAAACGAGTTGGCAATACAACAAACCGGCGACGTTAATAATCTAACCCAGCCGAATTATGGCATCACGAATTAATTGGCGGATAACATCATGACCTCAAAACTCACCCTGATTACTTCAATTGTCCTCACCGCCGCCATGACTGCGGCGGGGACTTATTACGTAACGACTAACACACAACCCAACGATAACCCGACCGTGGAAGCTGCTAACCAGCCAGCCGACCAAACCCCTGTCACGGTGGCTGTCAACCAACAGCCCAATAAACCCGTTGAAATTACCATCAAAACAGAAATTTTGGAAAAACATAGACCATCAAGGCAACATGATTTTGCAGCCGAAGCTAGGGCCGCAGCACTAGCCCCGCAGCCGCACTATGAAGTTCTCAAATAACTGTTTGCTTAGGAGAGACACATGGGTTTTTTCGCAACATTCTGGGCATTCCTGCAAGGCAATGTCCTGAACACGGTTTCGGCCATTACCAGCAATATATCGGCCAGCCTGGCTCCAGCCGCCGTTACACTGGCAACCATTTACGTCATGATATGGGGATACCTGCACCTACGAGGGGCGATTGAAGAACCCATTATGGAAGGGGCCAAGCGTATTTTGGTTTTGGCCGTCATTCTGGGGGTTGTCCTCAGTTTGTGGCAATATAATGCCGTTTTTATTGATTTCTTTATCACCACACCCAATGCCCTGAGCGGCGCTATTCTCAACGGCAACAACGCCATTGCTACCATTGATGGGGTATGGTTAAAGGGTGCTACGGTAGCTGGGTCGCTAATAAATCAAGGCGGGTTTTTCAATAACAATTTTGGTTTTTACTTAGCGGGATTCGCGGTTTATCTTTTCGTTGGCTTTATCTGTATATGGATGGCGTATTTATTTTGCCTGTCGATAGTCGCGGTGGGTATCCTTCTGGCTCTCGGGCCGCTGTTTATCCTGGGCTTGATGTTCGAGGCGACCAAGCGGTTTTTTGAAGCTTGGGTCGCCCAACTCTCCAACTACGCTCTCATTATTGTGATCGCCGCTGTCGCCGCAAAACTACTTTTAAATATGTTGGATTCTTACGCGACCCAAGCCCTAGCGCTAGGTGCCGGCATCACCATTGCACAGTCGATACAGCTCTGCCTGGCCTGCGCTTTTGTGCTGCTCATCATGAAACAAGTCCCCAGCCTCGCCGCTGGCCTGGCGAGTGGTGTTGCCTTGAGTTCCTATAACGCACTGAGTAAGGCAATCAACTGGGGAGCGGGCGGCGCTGGTGGTTCTCTGTACCAGTTTGGGCGCGGCATGGGCGATGGCAGGGCCGGAGAAAAACCCAGCCGCTACCAGTCTCTTACCCGCAACCTGGGCAACCGGACGTATGGTGCTGGCAGAGCAGTAGCGAACCAACTAAGCGGAAGCGGAGATAGCACAGGCGGCAAAATAGCACGGAAAAATGTTTTTTAATTTGGCGAACTTAATAAGGGTTACACGATGACCGGAAAATGTGAGGCAATTCTCATCGATTATTACGCAGTTATGAGCGATCAAAACGAAACTAAGCGATGGAGTGATGGCTGGGCTTTCTACAAAAGCAACTGGAAACACGACGAATGCCCGCCACCTGTTGATGATTGCGTTGAGTGGATCAAGGGCTACGCGGCGGCGATGGCAGATTACGATTTAGAGCCGTACCGCGAACACCCAAGCATCCAGACCGCGCTGCTGCAACACGGTATAGTCGTGTATCTGCTTGAGGCGTGTCTTCTGGCCGCTGAAACCGTCTGCGCCGGTGGCGAATGGTGTCGTTGGCCGTCCGTGCCGGTGCGCGGATTTGAAAACCTGACGCCGCAAGACCAATGAAATGGAATCAGAATTGGAGAGAGAAAGAAACCAGCGAGAGTTCAGGGAAATACTTGCAAAACACGGAATTACCCAAGACCAAGCCGCAGGCCTGATTATAAAGGAAACATCCCGAAGCATAAAAGTCAGGACGTTGAGGGCCTGGTTAGCCAACCCTGAAGCAGTATCAGCAAAGCCCTGTCCAATATGGGCGATTGTGGCATTAAAAAAAGCTCTCGCTAACCCGCCATCAACCACCCCAGAGAAGATCGAATTAAAATAAACATTATAGTTGACATAGGTACTAAGTACCTATAGTATCAGCCTTAACCTACTACCAAAAACCACATCCAGCCTGCCTGAATAGAAACCTTATGATACTCAAAAAATTATGTATTGCTTGTCTTGCCTTGGGGTTACTGTCTGCGTGCAGTGCCACCAAACCGATGCCCCGCTGCACCGATGACTTTAAGCCGATTAACCCAGACACCGTGGCAAAACCATGAAACCCGATCCAGAGCTTGAAACCTACTTACAAGAAGCCTCCAGTTGGGAAGCCGACAAACTACGCGACGCCATTAAAACAGGTGATCGCTGGTTCAAGGCTTTTTGGTTGGTGGCTTTTCTTCTCGGCTGTGCAATAGGGGCGATTGTAGGGCTAACGCCTTTAAAAACAACCGAACCGTATGTTATCCGTATAGACAGCTCAACAGGGATCGTTGATGTTGTCCCTGTCTATAACGGTGAAGCCGAAGCCTCGGAGTTAGCAACCCGGCATTTGCTTACGCACTACCAGACCGCGCGGGAACGGTTTTATTATGCGACCGCCGAAACCGACTATGAAACCGTCGGCGCATTTAATAACGCCAAACTCAATGAAGAATGGGCGCAATACTGGCAGGAAGCTAACCCCGAATCGCCGTTAGTGCTGTACAAGGATGGCACCACTATCACCGTACACATCAAAGGCATCACATTTCTGGAGCCGGACAGCGGCGCTAGGGACACGGCACAAATTCGCTTTACCACTGAAAAGCGTCCGGGCGGCAATGCGGCACCACAGGTGACACATTGGCTCTCAACGATCAAATATGGTTATGGTGAACCCTCAAAGAACGACAAAATACGCGGCCTGAATCCAATGGGCTTAAAGATAGTAACCTACCACAAAGAGCCGGAAGTCATCGCCGAACAGCCAATAGTCCATCCGCAAGGAGTTCAAAAATGATAGCCGTAGCCAGAATGTTCGCTGTATTTTTACTATCAGGGGTAACGATCTGCTACGCTGAAACCACGCCAAGGCAGGGTAGCGTAGACGCTAGAGTTCGTGAAGTTATCTTTGACAAAAACGATGTTATCAGTCTGATTGGCTATGAGGGCTACCAAACCCACCTAAAACTCGCGGATGACGAGGAGTTTATTGGGGTTGGCGCTGGCGACACCGGGGGGCTGGATATTACCGCAGAAGGTAACGATACCTGGATTAAGCCGAAAGCGGTCATGGTACGCACGAACTTTGATCTGAAAACCAATAAGCGGGTTTACCATTTTGATTACCAGTCCAGAAAAAGCCTCCCGAAAAACCGTAACACAATGATCTACTCGATAACTTTCCGTTACCCGGAGGATGAAGCAAACCAACGGGCAGCGCTGTCTGCTCAAGAACAGCTCAAGCGCAAACTCAACGCCAAGCATTATGCGGCAAAAAACCGTGATTACTGGTATTGCGGAAGCCCCGCCATGAAGCCTGTTGAAGCCTACGACGACGGCATGCAGACGCACATAAAGTTTAGCGCCTATGCCGAATTCCCGGCGATCTTTGTTGAAAACGACGATCAAACTGAGGCGTTAATCAATTTCCATATAGACCCGGAAAACGGGGAGGTGGTTGTCCACCGCATAGGCCGCCGCTTCGTTTTGCGGCGTGGCGATCTGGTGGGCTGCATTGAAAACAGGCAGTTTACCGGCGGCGGCAAACGCACAACAACCGGCACAGTCAATCAGGATGTTATCAGGGAAACCAAACAAACCGAAGAGGCCAACCAATGACATCAATATATAAGGCAATTCTTGTCGATGTTTCCGCGTCAAGCTGGGTTAAGGACGCTTTGCGCTCTGCACTTGAGCGTGACCCGGTTGATGCGTTAAATGATGCGGAAACATTAGTAAAAGCACTGAGAGAAAACCTTGATGATATACATCGTCTAGTCAATGATTTTATGAACATGTATATGGAGAAGATTGATGAATAACCACACCGAACCTCAAAATGAGGAAGTCTCAGGAGAGCGCACAATATCCAGTGTCACCAAGAGGCAATCCCTACAAGCAAAAATAAATAACATTTTGGGGATTGCCATTATTGTCTTGCTGGGCGGCGGCTTTTTGTTTTGGTACTACAGCAACGTAGTTAGCAAACAGCAACAAATTCAGGAAGCCAAAAGGAAACAACACGAGCAGCAAATGCAAGGGGACGCACTCCTACCCAAGATCGGCACCGTGCCTTTTCCAAGTACCCCCTCACCACCTTCACAGAAACCTTCTGAGCCTGTCAATGTTGGCGACATATTTGGCCCCCCTCCTGTCTTCCCCGACACAACAACGACAACCAACACCGGCAACAACGCCGCCCCACCGCCAAAAACGCCTGAACAACTGGCGGAGGAACGACGACTAAACAGCCCTGTATTTGCCAAGTCCGGCACCAACACCACGGCGACCGCTATACCGCAAAACACTGGACTAGCAACGGGAAGCGATGCCCAAACAGGCGGCAATACTGCTCTGGGGGATGCCCTTAAACCGACTAAAACAGTGGCCGCCCGCGCGCAAAAGCTACCAACGATGACCTATCTTATTCCCAAGGGTGCAAAAGGAGACTGCACACTGGAAACCGCTATCGACTCACAACTGCCTGGATTGGTAACGTGTGTATTGGCGTTTGATATTTATGGGGCAAATGGCAAGGTGGTTATGTTGGAGCGCGGCACGACGCTCACCGGAGAAACCCGGTCGCAAGTACAACAAGGCCAAAACCGCCTATTTGTGCTTTGGGCAGAAGCCCGAACCCCAACAGGTGTTACCGCTCAACTTGATTCCCCGGCAACCGACGCATTGGGCAGAACAGGAGTAACGGGCGAAGTAGATACCCATTTCTGGGATAGATTTGGTGCGGCCATCCTGATTTCCGTGGTTAATGGAGCCACGCAAGCTGGAGCCAGTTACGCGAGTGGAGCAGGAACCAACGGCGGCACTAGCATCAACTATAACCCGCAGGGAGCCAACAGCGTGATGACTGAGGTATTACGGAATACGATCAACATCCCGCCAACAATTCGGGTGGCACAAGGGGAGCGGGTACAAATACTGTTTGCCCGTGATGTCGATTTTCGCCCTGTGTACGCCCTTAGCGATAGGTATCCAGTTATCCAATGAAAGCAGAAAACCCAACCGAAAACAATGTAGAAAGCATTAGCTCACTGCACTTCTTCCTGGCTCCACTCAGGTATATTCTTGATGATGAGCAAGTGACCGAAGTTTGTATCAACAAGCCGCATGAGGTTTTCATACAACGCTATAGTGGCTGGACACATGAAAAATTACCTTTTGCCAGCGTTAGCTGGTGTCGGAACATGGCTAGTTTAGTCGCCAATCGAACGAATCAAGGCATTGATGAAAACTCCCCGTTGTTATCCGCCGACCTGCCCAGTGGTGAGCGTATTCAATTCGTTTTGCCACCGGCGGCTGAACACGTATCAATTACCATTCGTAGGCCATCAAGTAAGGTTTGGACATTGGACGAACTGGCCGCAAACGGGCTTTTTGACCGCTGCAAAGAGGCAAGCAATGAACTGGATGAGGTAGAGCATCGATTACTGGAACTCAAGCATCAGCACAACTATATTGGTTTTCTCAAGCTGGCTGTTTTGTCCAGAAAAAACATTTTGGTATCAGGGGTTACAGGCAGCGGTAAAACGACTGCGACCAAAGCCCTGATTCTCGAAGTTCCCAACGACGAGCGAATAATCATCATCGAGGATGCCAAAGAACTCATTCTGAACAACCATCCCAACCATGTACGCTTGTTCTACTCAAAAGGAACGCAAGGGTTAGCCAATGTCACCCCGAAAATGTTGTTGGAGTCGTGTTTGCGGATGCGGCCAGACCGCATATTTTTAGCCGAATTACGTGGTGATGAAGCTTTTGATTATTTGCGTGTTGTAGCCTCACACCCCGGCTCAATCACCAGCGTACACGGACATACGGCGGAATTGGCACTGGCGCAAATGCTCTTGCTTATCCGGCAATCAGAAGCGGGGCAAGCGCTTAAATCGGAAGAAATCCGGTCTTTGCTTTATCAGACCATCGACATTGTGCTGCAATTCGATTTTGAAGGCTCTACCCGGTTTGTTAAAGAAGTTTGGTACAAACCGGACTTAAAGCGGGCGATGGCTAATGAACAAAGTAGGTAAAATCGTTGTAGTGTCGTTGTTAGCCCTTATAGCCGGACTTTATTTGTCCGGCTACTTTTTCTTATTTTTCAACCATCAAAACCCAATACAGACGACCCCCCTAACCATACTCAAATATGGCTATTATTACGGCCACAATCCGGCCCTGCGTAAAAGTCTGATCGGCAGTTCTGCATCAGGTTTCGGCATTATACTCATCTTCGCCATTTTGCCACTGATCCCGCGTAGCCGGGCATTACATGGTGATGCAAAATTCGCCACTTCATTAGAGATCAAAAAACGCGGTTTATTAGACGGTGACGGCATCCTACTGGGGCAGTTAAACGGCAAATATTTGTCCATGCCCGGACAACAGGGTGTAATCCTGTCCGCCCCCCCCAGATCGGGCAAAGGTGTTGGCGTGGTCATACCCAACCTGCTTAATTTCCCCGGCTCTGTTATTGTGGTGGATATAAAGCGGGAAAACTGGGGGATTACCGCAGGATTCCGGCAAAAACACGGCCAACAAGTCTACCTGTTTGATCCACTATCTGAAACAGGCGATACCGCACGCTGGAACCCGTTATATTATGTGTCTGACGACACTAATATCCGCATTAATGATATTCAGCGGATTGCTGAAATGCTGTACCTATCTGAAACAGGCAAGGATTCATTTTGGGTAAACAGTTCCAGGACGCTATTCTTAGGCATAACGCTATACCTCTTTGAAACCAAAGGCGCAACACGAACCATAGGAGAAGTGCTTAGACAAGGCATGTCCGGCGGCACGACTGGGGAAGGTTTTGTCGCGCACTGGAAACGGGTTATAGAAGACCGTAAAGAAAGTGGTCATCCGCTTTCGTGGCAGTGTGTATCATCCATTTATGAGGTGATCGACCTGGCCGCACAAACCGCTTCCGGTATCCGCAAAGAATTTACATCAAAATTGTCCTTGTGGCTAAACCCGCTATTGGATGCAGCCACATCAGGCACTGACTTTGATTTAGGCGACCTGCGTAAAAAACCAATGTCTATTTATGTCGGTGTAACGCCTGACAACCTCGACCGGATACGCCCGGTTTTAAGCCTGTTTTTTCAACAGGCGATAGGGCTGCAAACGCGGGAGCTACCCGAACATAACCCGCTTCTAAAACATCAATTGTTACTCATGCTGGATGAATTCACCGCATTGGGCAGGATACCGATTATAGAAACCTCATGCGGTTTTTTGCCTGGCTACAACGTGCTGGTATTATTGGTAATACAAACGCCGTCCCAATTACGATCCGTGTATGGCAGGGATGGGGCAGACACTATTATGAAAACCTTGGCAGGTCGAATCCTATTTGCACCCAAAGACTTCAACGATGCCCAAGAAATATCAAACGATCTAGGCTCAACTACTGTTAAAGGTAAAAGCCGTTCACGGCCAATGTGGGGAACAGGTAAAGGCAATAGCACGACAGAAAGCGACCAGCGGCGAATGTTGTTGTTACCCCAGGAAGTCAAAGAAATAGGCGACCACAAAGAAATTATTATCTATGAGGGCATACGCCCAATCATGGCCGAAAAAATAATTTACTATAAAGACAAGCATTTCAAAAAACGCTTACTGTCACCACCGAAGATCAAACGCCTACAACTTATCAGCAATGAAATAGCCGTGGTTCACCAGCAAGAAACGCAAGACAAACCACACTACAGGCGCATGACGAAAGAAGAACTTGAAAACATTAACAGCCTGTCATTGACGGATTTCTTAATAGACACGGATAGCATTATCAAGCCAACAACACAGCCTAAGACATTTGAAGACCTAAAAGCCGCTGCACAACGCTACGTAAACCTTTTTACTGAAAGTTAGGAGAAAAAAATGGCTAATGAAGTACAAAATCAAGATGGTAAAGAACTGGTCGAACGCATCAAAGCCGACCTTGCTGATCTGCATCATCGGTTCGAGATTAGCGACTCGCGCTTTGACGCAAAATACAGATTCTATACGGCGGAAGCAGTCACGGCCAAGGCTGATGAAATTGGCGCAACCCGTTTTCAAGAACGCACGGCTGACGGTCAGGTGTCCCAAATCAGCAAGGTCGATGGCGAATGGAAGCGTAGCGATGGAAAATCACTGGCCGACATTCAAGCGGAGATCGACAAAGCTAGTGTAAAGGCTATTGAAGCCCGCGCAGAACAACGCGCGGCAGCAGGGCATGGCGTCGATGCTGAAACCGACAAGCAAATGGCGCTGGTAGATGCTCGGGACTTCCGGCGCATTCAAAACCCCGACTGGCAAGATAAAGCAGCGGAGCAAATTGCCGAAAATGCCCGCGTGAATCCCAACTATAAAGCATTCGATGCCGCCGTCGCCGCCGACCGCGTTGAGAAAAATCCACAAGAAAATACCAGTCAAAACAGTGTCGAGCTGCAACGTGATATTGCGGCACGTAAGGCCATCGAACAAACTAACGACGGCCTGATGCCAGTACCAACCAACGAGCTGGACAAAGCAACCGCGCGTGATTTAGTGCGTGATGATATTGCCGCGTTTAGCAAGATCGAGAACAAAACAGAACGACAGTTAGCGGCTATTGCAATAGGCCACAATGCTAAAAATCAAGTCGCCTATCAGGCAGAGCTTCAACTGCAAAACCCTGACATTGCAAAAGAGGCTGCTACTGAGTTTGCAAAAAACCTACGTCGCAACAATGAACCCCAAGAAAACATCATTGCCTTAAACGAGAGATCCCCAGAAATACCAAATAAAGCTGCCGCACCAGACAACAACCAACCCCATACTGACCTAGAGCTTGACCAAATTGATATAAAAAAGGCGAAACAGAAACAAGGCAATACACAAGACATCCCGGATACGGTATCTAGCCGTTACCTAAGAATCGAAGATAAATACTATTTGCCGGATAAAACCGTAGCATTTGAAGATCGCGGCAATAAGCTGAAATTAGAGACGGAAAACCACACCGTTATCCGCGATGCCTTAGCGATTGCAGAAACAAGGGGATGGCAAAGCATTAACGTGTCGGGTAGCCAGAACTTTAAACACCAAGTATGGCGTGAAGCCTCGCTTAAGGGAATTGAAGTATCAGGGTATAAGCCCACTGAGTTTCAAATGGCAGAAATGAATCATGCCATGACGCTACGTGATGCGCATAAGGAAGTAGGCGACAACCAAAAACAACAAGACGGTGTATTGCGTGGCGTTCTGTTAGCGCATGGTGCAGACCACTATAAGCACGACCCTAATCAGGGACAATCTTACTTCGTTAAACTGGATATAGAAGGCAAGGAAGTAACCCGTTGGGGTGCAGACCTTAAACGGGCGTTTGAAAACTCCCACACTAAACCGCAGATCGGGGACACGGTAACACTCAGCAACACAGGCAAGCAAAGCGTCGAAATACCCAATACGGCGCTGGACGATCACGGTAATGTCATTGAGGACAAAAAGACGGTAAAGAAAAACACCTGGCAGGTCGAAAAGGCAAGCTATCAAGACACCTTACAAGAACAGGCACAAGCTTTACGTGTAGGCAACGAAATAGAGCGTAAAGTCATTGAACAAATGCCACAACTGGCGGCTGCCATTGCCGTATCAAAATTGGGCGAAAAAATAGCCCAACAAGCTAAAGAAACCGGGGCTTTACGCTCTCAAGATGAAGTGGACACAATGGTTAATCTAATCAGAGAAGGTTTAGCCGCCGCCTTAGAAAAAGGTAAGCACATAAAGACCCCGGAAATACTGGAACAAGGCAAACACGCGGCTATAGATGCCAATAGCATAATCAACGACCATAAGCCGCCTGAAATCGTTAAAGAACCTCAACAGCAAGAAATGGTAATGACACGATGAACCGCACCGTAAGTAAAGTAATTTGCTTGCTTTTGTTATGTTCGCAGATGGCAAACGCTACTGAATTGGACAAGCAATTAGTTCTCGATGCAAAACACTTTCTTACGGCCTATCTTAACTACACCAATACACGCAACATCGACTTACTAAAGCTATACAGTGACGGTGCCATTATTAAAGTCACTGTAACGACGCTTGATAGGGCAACCAAAGTAACTGACTTTAGTGGTCAAGCATGGAAACGGTTATTGCGCGAATCCTGGTACAGCGGCAAGCCAGCGGTAGAACCTGTGGAGCTACACAACGTCAGCATTCAAGACAACAGAACCAGCCTTGAGGTATCCGCGCAGCGGTATTCGCAAACACGCTGTTATTGGGACAACAACTATAAGGTGACTTTTGCAAAAAATGAAACGGGCGAATACCAGATCATCAACGAAACCCTCTATATCGACCATAAGAACCAGTGCCAAACACCGGATACCCTGACCATAAACCAAAACATAAAAATCAATCAAATTCCGCAACCATGAAAACGCTGACAGGCATTCTATTTTTACTACTGGCACAGTCCGCGCAAGCAACAGCAACCCCGGAAAGCGTTATCAAGCTACAAATAACATCGTTGGATGCTCACTTAGCTGATACCGCCCATCAAAGCGTGGTAATAGATGCAACGGAAAGCCAGTGGTTAAATAAATCAGAGCGGGTACTCGTAGAATTAATGACACATAACAAAGCGTTATCAGAACGGCTACACAATGGACGACTACGCCATGATTTGCTGCAAACGATTTATTATGAAGCCAAACGAGCAGGGCTAGAACCAGACTTGGTACTGTCCGTTATCCGGGTTGAAAGTAATTTCAGAAAGTATGCAATATCTTCTGCGGGAGCGCGTGGCTTTATGCAGGTGATGCCTATGTGGGCAAACATTGTGGGCGAAACTTCATCAGACTTGTTTAACCTGCGAACAAATCTACGCTTAGGCTGTGCAATATTAAGAAGCTATTTGGATAAAGAGCAAGGGAACATCCACCGTGCGCTTGCCCGCTACAATGGTAGTCTTGGCAAAAATGATTATCCTAACCTTATACCAAGGTTCCGCATCTACTTTAATGTATTGATTTTTTTGATTCTTTATTTTAGA
>JBAXXH010000064.1:0-20654 GCA_037127995.1 Methylococcaceae bacterium
ATTTCTTTTTCCCACTGGCCGAATAAGTAAAACAGCCGCCCCTCGATCCGGTTTGATAGCTGCCCGATCCGGTTGAGCTATTGCCAGAATAAGGACGGTTAGCGGGGCTTTTAACTTGGCAACCTTTGCGTTCCCATTTGTCCTTAGCCTTGCCTTCTGCGGCTGACTGCCATTGCATGTTTGAGGGATCATCTGCGCCACCACAAGCCAATGCTGTTATGTGGTCGATCACATAGCCTGGACACGCACCATGATTGTTGCCGTTGCTTGGGCAGGGGTGCGCGTATTTAAAGCTGTCCTTGGCTTTCTCGCTGCGTTCTCTGGCATCAACCGGCTGATAGCATAGGCCAATGGCTAATAACGCCAGTATGAGGACTTTAACCATTGGTATCTGCATTATTTCCGTCCAAAGAGTTTTTCATATAACCGCGATTTAACCGGCCTTTCGGGTTCCGGTTGGTGCGTCAGTAACATCGTGGCCTGATTGCGCCACTTGTCCGCGTTTTCCCGTTCCCTTGCAAGCTGTTCCCGATCCCGTTCGGCTTGTTGCCTTAGTAGTTCGTTTTCGCGCCTTAAAAACGCTATTTCGCTTGTGTCGTTCACTATGTCGCCTTGTTTACTTTGGTTTCCCTGCGACACGTTCACCGCGACATAGACACGATACAGTTCTGCCGGATCAATCAACAAGTGGCCTTGCGCGTCTTTGGTTGCCGATAGTCTACCGGCCTTGATAGCCTTGAATAGCGTTGAGCGTGTCCGGCCTACTTCCTCGGCTGCTTGGGTCAATGTCAGCATAGTATGTCCTGCTATGTCTTTTTGTTGAACACGACACACCAATGGTTAACAATCACGTCCTTATAGCCTGGTAAGCGTTTTTACCGTTGTCCTGAAGTCATCGGGATCAACGCCCAACTCATCGGCAAGTGTTTCAATGCTGTTCTGGTCAAGGTTGTTACACCATAGCAGAACCTCAAACCTGTTTTTACCGGCAAGTTCAAGCTCTTTATCTTCAATATAGGGTGCATCAAAGCCATGTGTCCTAAGCATTGATATTACCTTTACCGCCAGCCAATCCAGTGATGTTATTTCTTTTTTCATGGGTTACGCCCTTTCGATTATTGGCTTATTTCGCCAGCTCGGGCCGGTTTCACAACATGCCTTTGCAGCGTCCAGCGTTCCAAATGCTCCCCAAACGGTGGGGCGATCCCATGCGCCGCCATCTAAACAATAAACGCGGTACGCTGTACCGGTCGGGAACGCCTTAAACCATGCCTGCTTGCAATCCTCAACAAACGCGGCAAATTCATTTGCTGACATAATATTGTCGGATAACCATTTAATCCTGTCGGTGTAATCCTCAAAATTATCGGGCTGGTATTCATCCGTTAAAATTAAAGGCACGTCCCAAAATCGTTTTAATTCACGTGGTGACCGGGCATCGTTGGCACGGTTGAAAAAATGCTTGGGTAATTTTGGATTGATTAACATGATTACGCCCTTTTCAATACATTACTGACTGTAGAGGCGTACCACTTGCCGCCCCGTCTGGACTTAACGCCCCAATTGTTTAACTGAGCCGCGATAGCGGGTAATGTTTCGCCTTTGTCCCGTAGTTGTATAACCATGGGTAAAACGTTATCCGCGAACGCCGTGGCCTGTTCGCGGTTGGTGGCATGGCCTATTAACCGTGCGTCGTCCAAATTGGTAGGATTACCCAGTTTAACGCCGCTGGCCTTCAGTACGCCCAAAGCCGCCTTGGTGCGCGTGCTGATCATCTCCCGCTCTTTTTCCGATAAGGCTGCATACAAGTGCAACATGAACGCGTCGGCTTCCCTGCCTAACTGGGTTACGATAAAAGCTACCTTGGTTTCCATCAGTGCCGATATGAAGGCAACATTCCGGCCTAGCCTGTCCAGCTTGGACACTATCAACGTGGCGTTTTCTTTCTTGGCGTGCGCCAATGCCTGGGCTAACTGAGGTCGTTTATCCAGTGAATCCCCTTTACCTGATTTAACCTCGTCATAGTGGCTAATGACCTCTATCCCTTCGGCAAGGCAAAACTCGTTGATTGCGTCGAGTTGCGCTTGCATACCAAGCCCCGACTTGCCTTGTTCGGCTGTAGATACCCTGGTGTAGATGATAGCTTTCATGCTTTAGTGTCCTGCTTGTTAATCTGTTACTTATTATATATGACCATTTAATATTAGTAAATAACAAATAGTAAATGCCCCCGTATAAAGATTGTATTGGGCTTAACCATTGGTGTCGTGTCAAGTAGTGATAATTCTACTTATCTCTACTATGCAAAAACAGGGCATTATTTCCGTCCAAAGAGTTTTTCATATAACCGCGATTTAACCGGCCTTTCGGGTTCCGGTTGGTGCGTCAGTAACATCGTGGCCTGATTGCGCCACTGGTCACGATCAGTTTTTAGGTCGTCGATCTGTGCCAGGAGTAAAGCACGCTCTCTCTCCCTTTCTAACTGCTCTTTTTCCAGTATTTGAGTTAGTTGAGCGTGTGTTGTTAGGTGTTCGGTTGGTGTTGTGTTGTGTTCGTTGTGTGTTGTGTTCGGTTTTGCCGGATAAACTCTGAATAATTCCGCTGTGTCTATCTGCCATTGATTCTTTGTGTCACGCTTTGCGCTCAATCGCCCTTTCCGTATGGCATCAAGGATTGTTGACTTATGTCTACCGCACTCGTCTGCGGCTTGGCCTAGCGTTAAAAGTGCCATGTTGTGTGTGTTGTGTAGGGGGTTAGGTATCGTTGTGTTAGGTGTTGTTTTTGGTGTTGTACACACAACACACACCAATGGTTAAGATCACTTGCCTAACACCCATGTTTGCATCTGCCTTATCAGGTCGTTGGGCTGCTGTTTCAACCATTTTTCCATCACACCAGGCTTATTAATGGCGGCTAACTGGTCTTGCACTGCGCTCAAAAATTTAAGCGTCATATCAGGTGGCATTGTTACCACGCGTAAGGCTCTCAGTATCTTCTTTTCGTCTACCGCGTGGATCTCGATAGCCAGACGTTGTTCTGGATTTTCGATATTGTGCAGCTCGCGCCTATCGCTGGATAACAAGCGAATATCGAACGGCGCATCAAAGGTGATTAAAGGCTTGCCGTCACTCCCGTAAAACTGGAACAGGATTAGCATAGAACCGCCCTCATACAAAAAACCGGCCTTGATCATGCCCGATCGGAGAGCGTTATTTTCTTTGCTGTCCATGTCCGGCAAGACAATTTGTAGGATGTTCCCGGTTTTCATCAGGAATTGAGCCGCCGCTCCCTCGCTTTGCAATAGCGGCATTGGGTACGGTTTGCCGCGTTCCAATAAGGTAAATTCAGTCATCGGTTAAGTGTGTGTGCTGCTTAAATTGAGCGATACGCTAAAACTGTCCACGCCTAAGCCCTTAACCAAACTTACCAGGGTGTCGAGTTTGCGAAACCTGCGGATTTCGCCACGCGCGTTTTCCAGCAATGCCTTATCGTCAATGGTTAGTGTGTAATATCCGTCGTCGCCCTGGGAAGCGGTAAAGCTATGGTTGTTGCCTTCCTCCAATGTCTGGGCAATGGATGATTGTTTGATCCGGAACATAATAACCGCCATGGTGTGTTGAACATGGCTATATGGTAAACAAAATATATATTTTGTAAATACAATATGCAGTTTGATTGTCAACAAAAACGATACGTTAAACAAACTATTGATTCTTTAACGTTCTGAAACGGGTAAAAAGTGAAAACAGGAAGCCCGGTATTGCTGGGTTCCTGAGCAAAAAGACACCTTAAAAATCCGTTAGCGTGGGTTTGTAAGGAAAAGGTACGTTAATTAACTCGCCCAAAAATCAGCGATAACTAACCATTGTCTTTGTGTGTTATCTTATTTTCACCCCGCTATTGCGCCGTGTAGCTTTGAGCCTTCGGGAACTTCGGCAGCGGTTTTGAACGCAATCGCGGGGTATTTTTCTATCACTTTCGGTAGTGTTGGTGGTTCCTGATCTGGTCTTGTTCTCAGGTAATTCAGCGAAGCCGTATTGTTCACCAGCTCCCGCTTTGTCTCGGGTGAGTGTAGATGACGGTGCATCATAACCTGAGCCGTCATCAACTGGTTTGTGTAATTCAAAGCCAGTACCGCGATTGTGAAGTCTGGCCAGTTTCCGGTTAATTTGTCTCAATGCCAACAAACACGCGGTATTCAAGCCATGCAAAAAGACGATTTAAACGACAAAACGTCATCGGAATTTTTAGAAGTACCCTGGATCGTCTGCAAAATACCCTCGAAACCTTGCGCCATTAAACGTTCCTCCACTTCGGTATTAACCTTCTTGCACCTGTTGATAAAGATTCCTTATTGGCTGATATTACTGGCCGGAAAGGGCATAAAGCGATTGTTGGGCAGGTGATATACCAATTTCCCTGCGGACTTCTGTTTTGCGTACACCAGCGCGAACATCCTTGTTTTAAACAATCCGTCTTAGCCATTCCACGCGCTAGGGGATTATTGTCTGTATTTCACTCCTCAAAATTTGAGGAGTCCGGCTTACCCACACGTGCGGGGAGTATTGGCTTTACCGAATACGTGAAAAATCATTAACGCCAGTCACATCATATTGATTGTTTACTTTAAAAGTTTTATTTTCAAATGTGATACTTAAGGATATGTCTTTACCAGAATTAATAATATTTCTATCCATCAGCTGACGAATTAGACTTGGTTGCAAAATAATGTAATCGCTAATGGGGCGGCCATTTACATCACGGCGGACAACAAACACATAAAAGGTTTTTGAGTTTTCGTGAAGCTCAAAAATATCCTTGCTTATTTTGTAGTTGAAACTCTTATTGGCGTTTGGATTGGCAGTCTTTACTTGAATATGAAAATAACAGTCATCCTTTGATGCGACAATATCAACGCCATGGTCGACAACCATCATAGCTGGATTGTAACCCCAATAAAGAAGTTCACTGAAAACGCCATACTCGCCAGCCTTGCCGGTGAATGTTGTGGCAATAGGTGAATCAAGTGTTGGTACCGGTGGTTTTACTGGGGCTTTTTTCTTAAGCCCATATATACCCGACTTAAAGCCGCCTTTTCCGTTTGATATACGCTTGAATAGGGATGTTGTTTTTTTATCATGCTTGTTGATATGGCCCGATAGTGCCGAACCAAATTTTTTGGCGCAAGATTCCTCATCATCACCGAGGCTTTTATCAAGGATCATGGCTCGCTTGGCTATCTCCTTAAAACTTAACTCTTTGCCTTCTTGTTCTAATATGGTTTTTGCTAATTCGATTAGGGTCATTTTTTTATTTTTATCAATTGGCTAAAACTTGAAGACTAGCTTATGTTTGACAATTTTAGGTATGGAAACTATTGATTATTTATGTTTGTCGACCTATCGTCAATAGCACAGATAAATCCCGTGGAACTTTAGAGTCTTTTGTTGATTAACACCCTCATCTGTAACCCTTACAGCGTCTAACTATCACTGTGCCAAAATACCGCGCGGAGTGTCTATTATCTTGGCAACTTTTTCGCCGCCCCAAAGGTTTTACATGGAGCCCAAAAACAGATCAATGTACTGATTTGTTAAGGCTTCGTCGGCATATTCGCCAAAATAATCCTCCTTCGAAACATCACCTAACTGTTTGACCGATTCCAAGCTGACCCCTAATTGTTCGCAAGCCTTAACCAAGGCCAGCTCCATGCTGCCCAGTGTGGCGGCAATTCTAAGGGCTCCCGGCTCATCGTATTTTGACAGACAGTGCATCAATACCGCCCTGCTTTTCCAGTAAATCGCACCGTAGAATAGAGAAAGGGTGTACAGGCCCCAAGCACGACTGCGATAGGCATTGCTCGCACCCACAAAATTGAACTGCGGCTGGTTGTCTGTGATTGCACCCATTTCGTCAAAGTCCTGCGCGACGCTAGCCTCGAAAGCCAAGGTTGCCGCCTGTTCGGGAGGCAGTTTTTTATAAAGCTTGTCGGCATCACTTAGGCGCATTTTGAAGCTCCAATTTTTTCTCAAGGTGGTCTAGGCGGTCGCCCAGCTCCTGCAATTCAATTAACCGGCCTTGTGCCGCGAGTGCAGTAATAAGCCCAGCGCCTACATCAGGCGGTATCTGCCCTGTAACTGTTGCCTTGATGATTTCGTTTCCCTGCTCCGGGAGCGTCTCTTTAACGGGTAAATTTATCGCCAAGGCTTGGGGCTTAAGTGTTGGGGTAATCCGATCCAGAAGCATCTTACAGGCTGCCATATCGCCCAAAATAGCGGCATCAATAACCGCTTGCAGTATTTCATCAGCCTTGGCCTCGATAGCCTTACGCAGTTTTGCGCCGGGTGTTCGGCCTGCTATCCGCCCTTGTTTGTTGCCGCTTGCGCCTTTTTCGAATGGCATCATTGCTACCTTATTGCTTTATCAATAGAACCCCAGTCATTACGGGGTGTCTGGACAATTCACGCGCCACGAAACAATCATCGTTTAACCATTGTGGGCAATCGTCATTTTATGCCTTTTCGACAAGGTTCAACTGGTAAAGAATCCTTACGGGTTGGTTGCCCTGTTTACCTATCCAGATTCAGCTTTTTGCCGGGTGTTTTCAATAAATCAATCTTAGCCCTGGCATACTTCAAGGCCTTACCAAGCTGATCAAACTCGGTTTCATAACCCGCTACCTTATCCGGGTGTGTCCGGTGCATCAATGCCTTAAGAGAAACGATGACGGGTGCTGGATCAAACGGCTCCCTAAAAAAGCAATCCGTCGTGAATAGAAAAACCCCATGTACCTGCCCGGCTTTTATCAATGCCTGATCAATCTCGCGAAGTAAACTATTGCGATCTACCTCGCTGGATAGCTGATATTCAACCTCCCAATAGGGCAAACGGCCATTATCGCCTTCATGCTTATACCTGGAGCCCACAATCAAGCCGCCCTGCCATAACTCCCTGAGTGTCCGGTATAGCTGCGGCTTGCTTGGCACGAACCGCATATCTGCATAGAGCCCTTCAGTCCATTGGTACTTATAGGCGGCCTCCAAGGTGTACATGATTGTGGCTGCCGAATGGGGCGGCTGAGTACCCTCGGTGGGTTCACTCAAAACCAGAAGCACCAGCCGCCTGTTAAAAGTCATTTTCATACCATGGCCTGACTCGTATTGTTTACTGTCGCCAGTATACAACTAGACTCTGATCCCGTTGCCGACTCAAGCACCACGCCACAAAACCCGATAACACTAAGCACCGCTGTGGACTCCAAGCCAAGATTTCTGCTCATGGTGGCGTTTATTATGTGCAAGGGTGCGATAACCTGCCAGTCTTGCCTATCTGCCCTGTACGCCAATATCGGCGTTAAGCCATTGTGTTCTGCTTGATTTCTGGCTTGTTGCCACCATGTTCTGATTAGTCCAGGTGTGACTTTGCCATACCGCTTGCACTCGATGGCCAGTGTCCTAAATGAATCGGCAACCTGCCCTGTCTCATCAGCCTTAACGATTAAATCATGACCGCCTGACCTGCTTTGCTCCAGGTTCCTGATTAGCCTGATACCTGACCACTGGTAGATGATATTGGAGAACTCCAGCTCTGCACCTGCGCCCTTGCTGCGGCTGTTAATCATGGCATCACCACCAAGGCGATCAAGCCGTTTTTCTGAATACGCAGCATGGCATCACGCAAGTTTTCCTCGGTGTCGATCTTTGCCAACAAGCGGAAGCTGAACACGCCACAATGGTCAACAAGCTCATAAGCCCCCGGCTTGTCCTTGATCTGCCCCAACGTGAATAATTTAATTTTGTCATTCATTGCCTCGCTCCTGTTTTACAAAGGCCTCACACTCATGGATAGAATCTGCCCATAGTCCGTAAAAAGACGCGCCAACCTTACAAAGTCCCGCGCCCCTGCCGTGTTTGTTCAGGCATCTGAAGTTAAGGCAATCGCCGCACCTAACGCCCCTGCTTGCGTTAATGTCGCCGTGTTCCGGCTTAACGGTCATCGCCGTACCTTAAAATACCCAATCCACGACCTTTGAATATTTCCCGTCCGGTTTTAACGTGATTTCTCGCGGGACGTGCAAGCCAGGTTTTAACGCCACGATCTCGGTTAAGGGCAATTCCATCAATTCATCCAACCGTGCGCCATAGGAACCTGTCATCTTGCCTAAAAAATACTTTAGGAAGCGGCTGCGCGGGACAAAGAACTGGCTATAGTCGGCTCTTGGTGTGTGAAAGACGACGCGCAGGGTATCGACGTTCTTGTGATAGACGGACAAATCAATGCCACTAACCATCGCTTGGGTTACGCCCACCTGATTCGCCGTGCCGGTTAATTTTTTGTTGGGATCAATCAATTCAAAATCGCATATCCGGCAATAGCGCCGGGTTACATCATTCTGGGATCCACAATCGGGACATTCCACGAACAGGAAGTAATAGCCGCACTGGGGACACCGCCGCGCATTTTCATTAACCCAGGCAGAACAATCTGGGCATTGTTTCTCGCTATCACTCCCTGCCCCCTGCTTTTTGGCCTTGGCCTCCCGCAAAAACACTTCATCCAATGAGCCGCCTCCGTGTTTGTCCAGGTTCCCGGCAAAGTCCAGGATCAGCACATCAATCTTGCTTGGGTGCAGCCGTAAGCCCCTGCCTATCATCTGGATGAGTAGCCCCCTGCTTTCCGTGGGGCGCAGGATGCAAACGGCATCAATAGCGGGCTGATTGTAGCCAACAGTCAAAATATCCCGGTTGACCATGTACTTGATAGCGCCGGACGAAAACGCGCTTAAAACGGCTTCCCTGTCAGTTTTTGATAAGGTTCCGTCCAGATACCCGGCTGTGCCTTTGGGCAAATAACCGATAATCTCCTGGGCATGTCTGAGCGTACTGGCAAATATCAACACCTTGTTACGGCTTTCGGTTTGCCGGATCACGCTGTCAATAATCGTTTTTGTCAGGCGCACATCGGCTACCGCTGCATTTAAGTCCGCCTCGTTAAATTTACCGCCTATCAGCTTCACGGCTGAAAAGTCGTAGGCATCCTGATTCAAGGGGGCAACCGGCTTGGTTAAATAGCCCTGCCCCACCAGCTCCGGGACGGTTACCGAGGCAATCACTTTTTTGAACAGCTTGCCCTCCCCCGCAATCGGCCCTGTTGTTGTGCGAAAACTTGTACCGGTTAGTCCCAATACCCTTAACTTCGGGTTAGCGGCCTGAAAATGGCTAATGATGCGCATGTAACAGGTTTCGGCATTGGTCTCATTGACCCTATGCGCCTCGTCAATGATCAGCAAGTCGATAGGCTGGAACTGCTCCAGGCTGTTGATCAGGCTCCGTTCTGAGCAGAAGATGACATCGTGTTCGGTGTCCTTGCGCCGCATGCCCGCACTAAACACGCCACACTCCATGCCCTGTGCGTAGTCCAGGAAGGTGTAATACGCAGATTCAACCAGCTCTTTTGTGTGCGCCAGACTGATCACCTTCCCGCCCTTGTCCACAACGTGCCGGGCAATATGGCTAATGATCAGGGTTTTACCCGCCCCGACACTGGCATCAATGACTATCGGATCGGGAAACCGCCTAAAGTGCTCGATGGTTGCGTCGATAATGGTTCGTTGGTATGGCCTGAGTTCAAGGGTTGTTGTTAGCGGTGGTGGTGTCTGTGGTGTGTTCATTTTTCATTCCTTCGCCTCCCGGCGGTAGTTTTGCATGTTTTTGCATGTTTTCAGCGTTTCCCTCGCGCGCGCGTGCGCGATAGCTTGCCACTCCTGGCAAGCTTACCCAGTCTCCATGCCTCGCGCGTGCGCGATGAATATCAACATATGTCAACAGTCTCGAAGCTACCATGCCTCGCGCGTGCGCGATACTTAGGTGTAGCGGCCTGCAAACATAAATCGAAGGACCTGCAAACATCGAGATTTTCGGCCCGAATTATTTGCGAATATCCGATGCCTTCGACCCGAATTAAATGACAATGGGCCCACATTATTTGCAAACAGCCTGCAAACATCGCTCAGGACCCACACTAATTGCAAATAACAATACAACCTATGGTGCGCCTGAAAAGCGTTCATTTTGATTCATGATTCCCTATAAGATTTTGTGTAATTTAAAACAAGCTGAAACCGTACAATCAGGCAATTCAAGAGTTCGAAAAAACGTACGTTTTTTCATACCGAAATATTCTTTTGGATTTTCATCTAAAAAGCCCAATTATTCAGTATCATAAACTGGTTTTTTGATTCAAAGTCCATAATTACTACTCATCAATGAGTATTCAAAACTTATGAATAAAGCTAAAAACCACTGTTGTTCTTATTTGCACACAATGTGGGCCCTGAGCGATGTTTGCAGGCTGTTTGCAAATAATGTGGGCCCATTGGCATTTAATTCGGGTCGAAGGCATCGGATATTGTCAAATAATTCGGGCCGAAAACTCCGATGTTTGCAGGTCTTGGTGATTATGTTTGCAAGCCGTTACAATTACCCGCACCCTTGCCGGTCTTAACCTTAAAAAACCTATCCAGCATGGCTTTAGGGTAGCTGTTCACAGTTCCCCAGACAGGATGCGGGGCTTTCTCAAGCACGGTTTCTGAGCGCCGGGCGATTGCTGATAATGCAATACCCAGGTTTTTTGCTCGCTTGTCTTTGAATACCTCGCCAAACACCGCTTGTGTATAGGCCTCGATCGAATAGTACCCGTCCGGTAGTTGCACGCCAGGGATCGGCTGTAATTTTGCTTTTTTGGCAGTCTGCTCAGGCTGAGACTGAGGTATCGAAGGCACGGAAGGCAACAGCAGGGCGGCTTGTTCGGCATTAAGACGGTAATCTTTGCCCAGTTTGCCGTCCGGTAACGTGCCAAAAAACGACTTGAACTGTCCGAAGCCAGGTTGTCTGGCAATCCATTCCTTGAACGGTTCGGCAATGCCAAGCTGTGCGTAGAGTTCACTTGCGGTTATGGTGTCGGTCATGGTTGCCTCTTGGGTATCTGTTTTATTAGCCATTCATGAGTGCGTTTTATCTCAAAATACACCTTGTCTGGCTCCGGTTGTTTTTTTGCCCATTCATACCCAGACAGCCAGACAGGTATAAATACCTGTGTCTTGTCTGTCTGGGTAAATGGCTTATGCAACCAGACAAATGTCTGGGTATGTCTGGGTGCTGTCTTGGTGTCTGGGTACGTCATTTATTCGCTGAATATTCGCCAGGCATAATTGCCATGAATAACGACAAGATTAAGTTTTTGCAATTTTTCTCGCGATCGCTTAAAGGCTTGTCGACGCGCTTCTTGTTCGCCTTTGGGATTATCACTGTCAACTGTAATCGCCCGGTAAGCTAACCTTCGCCAGTCATCTATATGCACAATCTTTTGCAGCTTGCCTTCAAGCGAATCAAACCCGCCAAACTTAATCCGTATTTCATCGGTAGGTGTTACGCCATGCTCGGCTATAGCTTCGTTAAGGCAGGTTAATATGGCGTCGTCTTGGCGGGAGGGTTTGCTCACACTGGTTTCTTTCTTTGCTATGCCCTGATAGTCAAGATAGGCGCTGGTAATCGGATAGCCTTTGCTACTAATACCCAGGTCAACATCAACCAATTTGAATAACATGGGTTCTGGTATTGGCCCGTCTTTGATCTTGGTTGCCTTCATGGTTACATGCTCGCCATTTTTCGATATCATGTACTCGAAATCCATTGCTGCCCGTATCGCGCTGCTGCCCCGACTCCTGTCTGTATCATAGTGTCCACTGTGATGCACAGTCGCCACCGTAACCCCCAACGGCTTGAGGAATGTGTCGATATTTCTCAGCACTTGAGCAAAATCATCGGCGCTGTTTTCGTTACCTCCCCCCATATTCCTGTGATACGTATCCACAACCACAAGAATGACATTGCCAATAGCCTTAATTGCTTCTGCAACCTCAGCCGTTACGCCTATATCGATAAATGCGCCGGGTTGTTCTGAAATAGCCAGCTTGCCTTTAATATCTTCGCCATACTTGATTTGCAAAGCTCTCAACCTTCGCTTTAGCCCCTCTTTTCCCTCACCGCACACATAGGCGACATTGCCTTGTTGGGTGACTAAGCCGTGATAATCGATCCCTGCGGCTATGCAATAACACATGTCCTGGACAACGAAAGACTTACAGTGTCCAGTCGGCCCAAAGAACTGTCCCAAGGTGTTGCGCTCAAATAAACCCTCGATTAAATAATCTGGCTCGTAGGTCTGATTCATTAATTCAACTGCATCAATAAATTTAAATGCCTTTGGTTCTTGAGTTGCGGATTCGCCATAGTCCGGCATCTCCTCATAATTAATTCCGTCATTAACAAAAGCAGTCTCATCATGTGGAGGTGGTGGCGACTTAGTTTTAGAAAGCAAACCAGCCAGCGCATCGTCACCGAATTCAAGAAGGTAATCGTTCACGTCATAATTGCTTGGTTTGTCACTGGGCATCTCGATATAACAGCCAGAAACGGCTGCGGCTATCTTTGCGGCTGCGGCCTCTTTGCCTCTGTCTGGGACAATCACCAGTTTGGCGTTGGGATATTTCGCCCTCAATACCTTGGCTACTCTTTGCATCCTTCCCTCGCCAAAACAAACGATTGCCGGTGCTTTTGTTGTTTGGTTAGCGGCCCAAGCCTGCCCGATCCCTTCGTTAATGTGAATTTCATCAGCATAATCATTATTGGGAATAGCGCCCACACTGAAAAATCCGTCATTGAACGATGCGCCGGGGTGGTTTAGCTTTTCGCCACCGTTGGGTGGGATAAATTGAATCGTCTGCACCTCCCCATTGCTCCAGGCTGGAACAGCCAGCCAACCGGCCACATTTTGCTTTTTTATGATCAGCGGGGGTGCATTGTCTGGATAAATCCGCAAGCCATCAGGTTGTCCGTGTTTGCGAATTATGTACGGATTGTCGGGTGGCGCGGGTATGCACATCTCCCAGGTTTTGGGAGCGGGGTTATCCGGTTTTTTTACGGGATCGCGTTGAGCGTGTGAAACATTGGCTATTTTGGGGCGTGCTGTCCCATTAGCCTTCCATCCTTGCCTGAAGGCCTCGTCATAGAGCGTTGCAGGGGTTATACCGCCTGATTCTTTAAATGAACGCCAAACAGTTCTGCAGTCCTGCTGGTTTTTATAATTTTCACCTTTTGCGCTCCAGTCGTGGAAGTCATCAAAAGACAGTCCAGCCGATTTTGCAGCCATTCCGATAGTTACCCATTCATCACGGGAGCAACTGGGTTCAATATAAAAAAGCGCGTCCCGTGCGCGTTCTGTATCGTTGGTGTTAGGTGATGTGTCCATCGGTTATCCTCAAGTTTGGGATTACCGGATTTGCGTAAAAAATACAAAATGATAAAATGCTTCTGCGCCTGTGGTGGTGCGCTTTCTCAATGTTTGGACTTCATTTTTTTTTCGTATTTTTATTCGCAAAAACCGGCAAAGTTACAGTTAATTTGCCGGTTTTCCTATTTTTGGGGTTCTGTTTTTTTTTTAGTTTTTAATTGTTGAGCTTGCTCAAACGCTTCAATATCAGAGACCAAATAGCGGATTTTACGCTGTTTGCCCTCAACAAAATGAGGCGGCATATTACCCGCGTTGCGGCGGTTGTATGCGGTCTTTGGACACATTGACCAATGTGCGCAAATCTCTATTTCAGAAAATGAGGCTTGGGAGGTGGGTGCTTGAGATGCTGAGGATCGAGGGGACATTTTGACGCTTCCTTAATTAGAATTAAATTAAAGCGTCCTGAGGCAGGAAGTGGTAAAAATATTACCAAGGTATTTGTTAAACAAAAACCTATGCTATCATTATTACCGTAGTTTACTAATTGGTAAACTGCATACATTGTGAATTTTTAACCTCAAAGAAAAAATACACATTATCTTGCTGTCCCTGCGAAGGACGCTTGATTAAAAATAAAGCCCGTCATGAAATTCGCGTTTCATGACGGGTTTTTTTTGCTAAAAATTACAGCAATTAGCATTTGCTCGTATATTAGCAAGAGCAATTAGAAACCGTCTAGCATTTTTTACTGTATAAGCGTAAAAAATAATCAATTTGCATCCTGTTATACCCTGCGTATATTTCGTGCCGTCATCAGGCTATACGTTGGCGTATGAACGATTATAAGCGTTGCCTATAATGCCTCATTAAACGATTATTATGTACTTGATTGTTAATGAATAGTGTTTTTTTATTGACACAACATATAGTGGTTATCAACAAACCGTAATCTATCCATAGTTAGTTAAACAAACGGCAAGGCTAACCCGCTGCCTGATTTATTTTGTTTGCACGCCGCATTTATTGCTTGTAACCCAAATGAAAAAATTAGGCTCATTGATCAGCACCCGCCGGTTGATGCGCACGATTGCGCCGGACTCATTCAAGCCATTGCTGTTGGCATTAAAAATAAGCGCCCGCAAGCTGCCCACGGTAAACGCGGGGTGGCGCTCGGAAAACTGTTTTACGGTTGAATAAAGCCAGGCAGGTTGCACGGCTTCGGTGGGTTTGATTGCTGCGTTGCTGTTCATAATGCCTCCCGGCAAGTGTGTTGCGTGAAGTTTATCCGAAAATTTGCTGGTTCATTCGGCTCACTACGTTTGAAACATGGCTGTCAGACAAATGCGCATAGCGTTTAACCATACTCAATGTCTTATGTCCCAACACTTCGGCTATCTCGCCAAGAGACGCACCGTTCATGGCAAGATAGGACGCGGTGCAATGTCTCAGGTCGTGCCAGTGAAAATCATGGATCCCCGCCGCTTTCAGTGCGGTTTCAAAGGGTGTCCTCAGATCAATCGGTTTGTCTTTGTGGATCGTGCCTGGGAACAGTAGCGGGGTGTCCAAGCGCCTAACCTTGGCATGTTCCTGTAACAGCTCCAAGCCAAGCCCGGCTAACGGGATGCGCCGCCTGTCTCCGTTCTTTGTTTCGTGCAAAATTAAATAACCGTCTTTAAGGTTCACATCCGCCCATTTAAGGCCCATGAGTTCGGCCTGTCTCATGCCGGTACTGAGCGCCAGAACCACGCAAGGGTATAGCCAGGCATTGCTTGATTCCTGACAGGCGGCTAACAGCCTTGCCCGTTCGCCGTCATCCAGAAAGCGCACCCTACCCCGTGGGAGCTTGGGGCTTTTGACGTTTTTAACCGGGTTGCTGTCCAGCCAAGCCCAATCTTCCACCGCCACGGTAAAGACATGGGACAGGTTTTTCAGATACTTGTCGATGGTGGCGGGGCTTTGGGTCAGTTTGGCCTTGTGTTCGGTCAACAGCGCCGGGGTAATGTCTGCCAGCAAGCAATCGCCCATCATTTGCGCCCACCAGTCCAGCTTGTGCTTGCGGTTTTGCTGTTCCTTCAGGTTATAGCCGGGCAGTATTTCCGTCGTGTAGCGGTTTACCAGCTCGCTAAACGTGTGCTTTTTGCCTTCGCTGACGTGAAAATAGCGGCCTTCCCGGATCGCGGCCTCGGTTTGCAACTCAAAACGCTTGGCATCGGTGATACGCCGGAAGGTTGCCGATACCGGGGGGTGGCCCTTAAGCCGGATCAGCACCCGATAAGAAACCAGATTATTTGTTTTGGAGACGCGTTTTTCGATGTTAGCCATAAATACCCTTGTGTGTGTCTGGATAATGTACAACACACCACAACAAAAGGCAACAACGCATTATTAATGCGCCGTTGTTATGTAAACAAGCCATACCTGACAAGGCGTTGATAATTTACGTTTGCCACATAGTGATTTTTTAGTGCGGTTCAAAATAAATCAGGGCAAAACAGGGCAACAATCAGTCCGTTTTTGACTAACGGATAAACCCGTGCAGACAAACCAAAAAGCCAACAATGCCCCATGGCGAATAATCGGGGGCCGGGCTTCCAAAAAGCCGCTAAAAAATAGATTGGTGACACGCAAAAAATAGACGCTTTGAACAGGGCAAGATAGGTGAAGTAGGCCCATATGCAGGCATGGTGTCCCTTCTTCACTTCCTTATTCGCACTCCGTACTCAATGGAATATACGCAGACTCCAATGGTTAAATCGTTATTGTGGCTCGGTTGGGTTCCAGGTGTAATGCGGGTTACAGTAGAGGAAGTCAGCGGGCATTCCGTTGACGCTACCCCGTCCAAAACAGGGGCGGCGGTTGTTTCCGCTGGCAAAAGAAGCATAAAACAGCGGTATCAGGCTGTCAATTTGGGTGCTGCTGCGCCCCCCGTTGAGACGAAGGCGAATAATGGCAAGTGAAGATGGATAACCTGTTTACAGGTTAGCTAACCTCACACATCTTGCCTTGTCTGCGGTGTCGATTTTTTGCGTTTTACAAATCTACTTTTCAGCGATTAACCGGCTTTTTTTTTATCCAAGCTCAACAATGCGCCTAGACGGAATAACCTACATCACACACTGTCAATGCTCTGGGAGGGTCGAACCGGGCTGTCTGTGCGCCTAGGTCGGGCAAATCAGGCCAACAACAGGCATGGTGAAAATAATTGTATTTTGTTGTATGTTGTATTATCATACATACAACATACAATAATACAGGATTACAAAAATGGCCCTTACACTACAAGACATTCACGCTGCTGCTGATACCATCGCCGCTGCCGGTGGCAATCCAACACTGGCCGCTGTTCGTCAAGCCCTGAACGGCGGCTCTTTCACAACTATTTCCGAAGCAATGAAAGACTGGAAGGCCAAACACCAGGCACAGACTATCATAGCCCCCCTGCGAGAAGCTGCCCCTGCGGCGATTAGTGACCGGCTTAGTGCTTTCGGTACTGAGGTCTGGGCAATCGCTTTAGAGTTATCGAACGCGCGACTACAGTCAGAACGCGAATCGCTGGATCTGGTACGGCAAGAACTGGAGCAGGACAAACGGGAAACGGGGGATTTTGCAGACCAATTAAGTTTGGAGCTTGAGCAAACACAAGCCTTGATTAAACAGCAAGCCGCCGACCTTGATACCGCCAGGAAGGAATTAACGGACAAAATCGTGGAGTTGGATTCTGAAAAAGCTGTGAGGTTGACTGCGGAACGACAAAGCGAGGTTGCGAACGCCGCATTAACAGAAACGCACCGGCAAATTAAAGAACTGAGGGCGGAAATTAAAGAATTGGGTGTAGATGCTCGGGAAAATTTTAAACGGGCTGTCACCGCCGAATCTGCGTTGACTGGGATAAAAATCAATCCCGTGGGTTAGCCGTTACTAACTGCCCTTCTTCGTCACCCAATAATGAGGTTCTATTTCTATCATGCCCATTTTGGTAAGTATTTCTCCTGCCTTTTGAACGAGTCGAGAATAATTTTCCGAGTCCGGCAAGTCCTTTGCCTCCTGTAAGGTTATTGGTGGCTCCTGATCGCCTTGAATAATCTGGTTAGCCGGCGCAGGTTCCGCTTGCAATACTTTGCCTGTGCCTTTGATGTAAACGGGTATGGTTTCAGTCATAACGCGCCCCTTAGTCCAGCCATGCCAGAAGGTATAGCCGCCCTCGCTTGATCGCCTAACCTGTTAATCAAGGCTGCAAAAAAAGCATTGTTGTCTACTTTGGGGGTTTCTATGGGCGGCTTCTTAATCACCAGTGGAACTTTATTTATGGAGGCCATGAAAGCCTTGTCTTTTTTATAGTTGAAGATGGGAGCGTCACCATTGGATTCTCTAATCAGCGTTATTAGATAGCCAATAGGGTTGGTTATCTTGGCTTTTGTGATTCTATACAGGAGTTCAAACAAGACATCTTGTTGCAGCTCTAAGGGTGCTTTCTTGATGTGTTTCTTTGCGGCTTTCAAATCGCCTTTATCAAGCTGGACTGGATAGACAAGTACATCATCTTCTATTAAATCGGGAGTAACCGGAGCTGGAAGTATGATGGTATCGACCTGCCTTTCAATTTCAAAAACAACAACAGCTTTTTGTTCAAGCTGGATTTGTCCTGGTAGCTGGGACGCTGTTGTTGTTTCTTTCTCTTTAAAGCTCTCTTTATCTATATGCTGGACATTTTTGTCCATCAAAACAGGCTCTACTATGGACATTTTTGTCCATGCCTCTAGGGGTTCGGTGTCAGTATTTACGGGTGGTCTAGGGGTCGGGTAAATTATCCAGCGTCCATCTTCTTTGATTCCATAGCCATGCTCTCGAAACCACCATAAAGCGCGATATGCTGTCTTGATATGGCATTTGAATTCCTTGGCAATATCGGCGGGTTGGATTCTCCATCCGGTTATATTTAACCGTTTTAAACAGTAAGCGTGAATGGTTTTAAAGGTGCTTGGCATCTCGACATCAAACAAGACGACATCAGATAGTGGGGCGAATTGATAAGTTATAGTAGCCATTGTAAAAATCCTTTTAGTTGATTTCTACGCCAGCCATCTTTAGAATGTGACTAGGCGCTTATCAACTGCAACTTGATTAGCGTTAGTCCCTATAAGCATTTTTGCGGGTGCTTATGTGGAACGATTTTTAAGCCCTGATTCAGTAATGAGTCGGGGCTTTTCTATTTGCAGGATATGGCAATCATGGCCTGTTCGTCAAATGATGATTATTTTCAGAACATCTTTTTTTGCCGTTTTGAACTGCTCCCCATGTTAATCAATCACATTTTTATGACGGATTAACGTATTGAACCGTCCAATAATGCTTAACATTTGTCATCCATTCGTTATGCAAATGCTTAACAAATGCCACTCATTCGCTTAACAAATGTCATCCATTCGTCTTGCATTTGTCGCCCATAACCGCCCAATAACTACCCGTAACCGCCCTAAACCGCCCGTAACCTAGTTATTAAACAGCTTTTAAACAACTTTTAACCAGACCTCAAACAAGCCTTTAAACAGGTTTTAACCAATGCCAGTCAGATAAAAACCAATTCAAAGTCAGCGCAGGATATGTGAAGTGCATGCACCTTCACTTTTATTTATTCGCGCCTTGCACTCAACTTAACCTTGGGAGTAATCGGGTAAATATGAATGTCGTCGATCAATTCAGTGCCAGGACTATTGTGTAGAGCGTACTCACCGCCTCTAAGGAAAACCGGAATGTCGATATAATCGCGTTCCCTTCGTTTGATGTGCCGCCTTCTGAGGTAAAGACCCCCCCCAATGGCCAACAGCGCCCAGATGATGATTTTAGCCATTGGTTTTATTTTATACCGCAGGCGACTTTAAAAAGTGTTTCACCAACACTTTCTGGTTGAACAGGTTCCCATTGCCTGCCTTCAGTGCCCCCAGAATAAACAACACCCCCATCACCCATATTGCCAGAGAACCATGAGAAAGCCACACCCCTCGATTGTTCTTCTTTACAGTCGTATTCACGTTGACTTTTTGAGGATAAATACTTGAGTTCTTGAAATGTCTGATTTTTTTTATAGTCTGTCAAGTACCATATTTTTACTAAATTACCATGCTTTCTGATTGTGGTAATATCAACATAAGCATTCATGCCTTGATTATCATTACCACCAATATTAGTCCACTCCGCAAAAACATTGGTAGACATGCCTACCAGTAACAGCATCGGTATTAATTTCTTCATTTTCATCCTTATTTTTTTCCGAATAGTTTGTTATATAGCGATCCGGTAGGTTTTTCCTGTTCTAGTTGGTGCGTTAAGAGCCTCATCAACTGCTTGCGTTCGGGTACTTCTTCAGCAATTTGCTGCCTTAAATCCTCTATATTCTGTTTTAATAAATCGTTTTCACGTTTTAAATAATCGTTTTCCTGTCTTAACGAATCGTTCTCATCGTTCTCGGTGAACGTTCGCGAACGTGCACCTATAGAAACGCTAGAATCGTTCGTATGAAACAGCAAGAACACCTCGTTTCTATCAAGCTTATAACCGGCTGATGTTTTCTCAATGTATGACAACGTGCCATTCTGTATGGCTTTAAATATTGTTGATTTACTTTTTCCTGTCTCTTTTGCGGCTTGGCCTAAAGTCAGGTAATTAGTCTTTTTATCAGAATCGTTCACAATCGCTCTCAATCGTTCTCAATAAATTATTGTTTTTTAGCTGGATACAGGCATTAATCGTTCGCAAAGAACGGCTAATAAATCGTTCTTTTAGTCGTTCTATATCGTGCGCACAGCAAAACAATGGCTAACCTTATCAACCAGTTTGATAACGATGTTAAAGTGATTAATCATCTAAGCCTTGCCCGTTAATCGCAGAATTAACGCGGCAATAATTGTTATCTGCAATAAGCCAACGCCCACTACCCAACGGATTAAATCCGCTTTGGTTTCGGCAATCTTTGCCTCAAGTTTTAGCTCTATTTCTTTTATATCGCGCTTTAAGGCCACTTCAAGCTCCTTCAGATCGCGCTTGGTAGCCATATCGTCCAGCTCATAATCATGCCGGGCTTGTTCCAGTGTGTTTAAAGCCGTGGTTTTTTGCAGGTCGGTTAATATTTCAGCCTGTTCTTCGCTAAAACCTGCGCCCTTGAGCCTTTTAACAAAGTCGTGGGTGTCGAATGTTAGTGTGGTCATTGCTTGGCCCCGCCCGTCTGGGTAAAGTGATTTTTTATTCGCATGGCTTGAGTGATACGCTGAAACTGTCTACGCCCAAGCCCTTAACCAAACTTACCAGGGTGTCCAGTTTGCGAAACCTGCGGATTTCGCCACGCGCGTTTTCCAGCAATGCCTTATCGT
>JBAXXH010000065.1:0-19693 GCA_037127995.1 Methylococcaceae bacterium
TGGAACATGCTTTAGCACTGGTTGTGGTTATACCGGCTGGGTTGATGCCAGCTACCTTATTGCAAGTGCAGGCACTTTCCACTTGCAATTGGGTGTCGCAAATTTCACGGATACGGCATGGGATTCGGGTCTGGCCTTTGCTGGTGCGACAATCGCAGGTAAATCAATTGATGATGTCTCTCAAGTGCCGTTACCGCCTGCTTTGGTGTTGTTTGCCTCGGGCTTGTTAGGATTAGGCGTTTCAAGCCGAAAAAAGAGATCCTAAAATACGACAACCTCAAGAAAGGGTGAGCTGGCTTTTTTGCCTGCCATAAAACGCTTATTTAAAGATGGGCAAATGAAAAAAACCGTTTGCCCATCTTTTTGTAGCTTCGGAAACAAGAAAAACGAAATCAATGGAATCAAAAAAATCGGTGCAAAACATTCTACTATCATGAATTGATGAAATCTCTCGGGTAATTCAGTTTATGCCAACCAATTGAGCTTGCTCCCATAAATGCCGATCTTGATTTGCTAAAATGGATGATGGGGGCTCTTATCGCTCTTGCCATCGCTAATTTCTCCAAGCAATTTTTATAAGGCGAGGATGTGTCTTTAAGCCGGACGGGTTTTGTTAACCTATTCCCGTTTAGGTGGTAGACCTTGCCGGTTTATAAAAACTGCTCGATCTGTTGCATCCAGTGGTAAATCCACGTTACAAAGCACGCGGTATAAAAGTCTGCTCCTTTGTATCGCCAAGTTCTCCCTCAATCACATAAAACAAGTTTTTGTAATTGACTAGCCATCGGCAGTGTTCATTGATTTTAACGGTGGCTCTTTTTGGGTTAAGGCGAATCACTTCGCCGAACAGGTCATTGTTCTCTTTATCTTTAAAGCCAACTTTGGCACCGATTTTTAAAGAGCTTTTGGGTATGCCAACGGCATTTTGGGCGGGTTGAATATCAGCGTCAATAGCATCCAGGTTAAGATAATAAAAGGGCAGGTTCCAGCTTTTTTGGTCGTTGATGTTTCTTACCAGGCAGCGAGTTCTTTGAACTTTTAGAATTACTGCATCAATCAGGCTGTTGGACTGTGGGTCAAAATAGCTGATTAATTGGCCGGTTTTTAAGCGTGCTTTAATCTGATTAATCCGCGTTGGATTGGATAATTCCTGATAAATGGCCGACTGTAACCGATGTAAATCAAATAATGACGCTTTATTAAGTTCTTGAAGTATTGCAGAGTAGTTGACTGATATTATAAAGTTAAGAAAAAGTTGTGCCGGTAGGCAAGGGTAATCGGCTGATGGGGTTTGCAAAAGACCAAATCCAAGGCGGTTTTTACTGTCGTTGCGATAGTGGCGAAAAGTCTCCTATAAAACTACACATCATGGGCGCTCGTCAACTATTTAATGCAGGGGTGATTATTATTCTGTCTTTAAATCCGTTGTTTTGTCGGGCACTATAAAGTCCAAGGGTAATGTTTGGTTATCACAGGTAAAGACACAGGAAAAATCTTAAAAAATTATCACCCATGTCCGGCAAGGCTTTGTCACCGGCGGGAAAGTCAATCAATCTAAAGTTGACTCTGTGTGTGCAGCACAACAACAAAACGTGCTGGCTAATCAACACTTCTCTATCCAAAAGTTCTTCGGTTTCCAAGCGGTCGGTTTTCATTAAATCCAGGCTACATAAGGCCTTATCAGTAATTAGTGCCGTGAAAAAAAATTTTGGTATGCCTATTGCTTTGTCATCAATGTAAGTTTTATATTTTTTTGATGATCTATTACTGCCCGGGAGATTACATGAGTAGATTGAGGTATCCAATTATTGGCCTGACACTGACCGTTGCCGGATGTGCTTCCTTTCATCCGCAACCCATTCAGTCATCTGCCAAGGCGTTAGATGTTGCCAACATAAGAACCCTTGAATATGCGGGAACGGGGCGTTGGTATCAGTTTGGTCAGGCACCTAATCCTGCATCGTCTTGGCCCCCGTTTGATGTGAGCAGTTATAAAGCCGACATTAACTACGTCACGGCTGCTGCACGGGTACAAATCACCCGCAGCCAAACCATAGAATCAGGCCGCTTGCGTCCTGCGCCGGTTGAACAGAAAGTTGATCAATATATTAGTGGTTCTACTGCCTGGAATCTTGCGCGTCCAGCCAATGCGCCTCAAGGTGCAGCGCCAACCGCATCGCTACAGCCGGCGGCCGTTGAAGAACGTGTTGCTGAAATATGGGCAACGCCACAAGGCTTTTTGAGAGCGGCACTTGCCAATAATGCGACTTCCAAGCCTCTCCAAGGCTGCACCGAGGTGACATTTAGCGTGGGCGGCAAATATCGTTACGTTGGCAACATCAATGCCAAAGAAGAAGTTACCCGCGTCCAAACCTGGATCGATAATCCTGTGCTGGGTGACACCTTGGTCGAAACTAAATACTCCGATTACAAGGATTTTGGTGGCGTACAATTTCCGGGGCATATTATCCGAACCCAAGGCGGACATCCTGTGTTAGATATCGAGGTGTCGTCAGTCAAAATAAACCCGTCGGCTGAATTTTCTGTACCTGAAGAAATCGCAAACGCAAAATCGTCGGTCACTGTTAAAGCCGATAAGCTGGCTGCCGGCGTGTACTACCTTACTGGCGGAACGCATCACAGCGTCGTTATTGAGCAGCGCGACCATGTTGTTATTGTCGAAGCGCCTCAAAACGAAGAGCGCTCGCTTGCCGTCATTGCCAAAGTTAAGGATATAATTCCCAACAAACCCATCAAGTTTTTGATTAACACACACGCGCATTTTGACCATGCCGGCGGCTTACGCACCTTTGTAGATGAAGGCTCGACTATTGTGACGCATCAGGAAAATAAGCCGTATTTTGAGAAAGTATGGGCTGAACCTCATACGCTTAATCCTGATCGACTTGCCCATTCTAAAAAGGCAGCCTCATTCGAAACGTTTACCGACAAGCATGTGCTATCGGACGGCAAACGTTCGATTGAAATTTATCCAATCGCCGGTAACGGCCATAACGATGCGTTCGCACTGATCTATCTGCCAACCGAAAAAATCCTGATCGAAGCAGATGCCTATACGCCTACAGCGGCCAACGTTCCGCAGACTGCAAAACCAAATCCTTATACAGTGAATTTGTATGAGAACGTCCAACTGCTTAATCTGGATGTCAAACAAATTGCGGCCTTACACGGGCCCAATGTCGTTACACTTGATAACCTCCGCACCGCCATCGCAGTCAAATAGACCAGCCGACATCCCGTTCGTGGCAGCAGGGCAATCCTGTTGCTACGAGCACCTCACTGACTTTTGTCAGCACGCTTATACTCTCCGTTATTAGCACAAATCAAATTTATCATTGAGCCATTAAGATGTCGCGAAAAGGATAAAACAGGTTACGACTGACGACTTGCCCATTCATGGCAACTCATTTGGCTATGCCCTGAAGAGCGTTGTCTAAGCGATGGATGGCATAACCGTTTATAATAGGAACTTATTGTCGTTTGCATTTCTCGATTTAATCAAATAGACTTCATTTTGAGCCAACCTATCATATCCACATAAATTCTTATGGGCAAAGAAAGCTTTATTAAAATTAACCACGGTGGACTGGGTAGCTTACTTAATAGCATTCAGACCCTGTTTGTCGGCATGTTGAGGATATGGTCGATTCCCATTGTATTGATGCTAAGTATCGCATCGGGATTTACAACCTACTATGGTCTGTCACATTTTATCGTTCCCTGGATTGCACTAATCATCACCATTGCGATTCAATCGATTATCGTTATATGTTCACTGGAAATTGCCGGTATTCACTGGAAAGCTAATCGCTTACGTTATTTAAGTGTCGTGTTGTCTTTGTTGGTGGCTATCACGGCATCCATTACTTTTTCGTATTTCAAGTTTTATGAGGTTTCTCAAAGCGAAACCATACGCATAAACCGAATCAACGAGATGCGCAAGGATGTGGATACTTATCTGGCCGCAATTTTGATAACCAAAAGTGATATTTTAAAGCAGCAAAACAGTGAACTGGAAAAGGCGAACACTGATGTGACCCAAGCTTATTTTGGAACACATGCACAAATTCCCCCTGCTAATAGAAACATAGTCGGCGAAGGGCCTTTCTGGCGGCATTATAATCAACGCTATCAAGCTAAAAAGGCGGAATTTGATCAACTGGACAAAGAATTTCATCTGCTGGATGAACATATACGAACGTTACAAACCAGCCTGAACCACTTGACGGTTGATACTGAAAATAATTTTCAAAAGGCATTGGCAGGTTTGCAGGAAGTGCAGCTTAAGTTTAATCAACTCGCTACCAATGCCGGACATACCGTCCCCCAAGCGCCAATATTAATGACTTACTCCCAGTTTGTTCAGGGCGTAACTCCGTCCTTTGCCATGTGGAATGACTTTTCCCTGTTTGCTTTTTCTTGTGCGGCCATGGTCGATTTTTTTACTTTTTTATTGTCTTATCGACTGGAAAGCACGGCACCGGGGCCTCTTTCAGAGCAAGAACAAGAGCTGGCATTTGAATGCATCAGACAGTTTACTCAGTTTAGAATCAATGATAATGATGAGCTTGAAATGATCATAGAAAAATCGGACATTGAACGCGCCAGACGTTATTCTGATTTGTCTCGCATGTTTGCCGTCGGATTTTTATTGAGTCGTGGCTTTTTGCGTAAAATTGATGATAAATCGGTAGAGTTTGCGCCTAATCTTTACCCACTGGTTGCCGAACGGATGGCGGCGCAGCTTAGAGCTATCAAGGCGCAGTCTCTGGCGATTGCACAAGCTGACAAGAATCAGGTGACTTATGAATAATAGTTTATCGCCTTTGGATTCTTGGTTGTCAGGCGAAAATAACGCATTGGAATCCAGTCAATTGTTTTGGGATCCCGGCTTTGATGCGGAAAGACGGGTTGTTATTTCCAAGCTGGGCTTTTATCACAAGTTGTTTGAGCGGCCTCAACACTTTATTCCGCGTTTTTATCATCGTGTTTATTCACTGCCTATAGAAAATTGGGATTTGACGATAAATACGAGGCTTTATGGTGGGTTTTGTACGCTAACTACACAGTTACAAATTCATTTTCAACCGACAATCAATTATGTAGAAAGAAATCTGGATGCATTGCCTGCCGTTAATCAGCAGATAAAAGTCAGTTACGAAAGTGTTATAAAGGACATTGTGAACGCCGAATTAAGTTATCTAAAAGATGGCGCGTGGGTACAAACCGGTTTGGTGGAAATGGAACGGCAGATTGAAAGCGTCATTAATGAGACCTTAATTTTAAAGCATATCCAGTGCCGGGCAATTTGTGAGTTGACCTCGGTTTTTGAAGAGTTTACCGATGACGAAAAGCTGGATGGTCGCTTTACTCAGGAAGCCGTTTATCTCAATGTGATGCAAAAAAACTTTGAATTTCGCGAGAAACAAGCACAGGAATTGTTTCGGCAGGAGGATGAGTTGGAATTTTTGCGTTTGGAGCATAAACAAAAGCAGCTGGAAGCCATTAATCAGGAAGATGAAATTCAGCGACAAAAGCAAAAACTGGAAGCTGAAGCAATCAAGCGACAATTGGAGGAGCAAGAGGCGCATCGCATTGAGCAACATGCGATAGAAATGCGCTTGCAGGTGGAAAAAACCAACCATGAGTTGCAGTTAAAAGAAATTGAGTTGGCAGCAGAAATCCAGTATCAAAAAGACCTGCAAATTCGCCAACAACAACTGGATCTGCAAAAACAGGCTCAGCAACTGGAACATCAACGCGTTTTGAAAGAATTGCAACGAGACTCGGAAACCCGGGAATATGAAAAAGAGCGGCTTCAATGGCTGCAAGGCAAAGAGCAGGAACAACGGTTAAAACAGCTGGAACTGGAAGCTGAACTTAAGGAACAGGAAGCCCATCAACTGGAGCGGCAGAAAAGACAGGAAAAATTGGAAGCTTTAAAAATAGAGCATGAAAACCGCCTGCATCAAATGCGCTTGGAGGCCGAAATTAAAGAGGTGGAGTTGCGGGCAGAAGCTACCAAGAGTAAAGATGAGCATTTACGCCGGGAAATTGAATGGCTGGTGCTTGATAGACAACGAGCAGAATTAACGCGCTCAATAAGAGAAGCCAGTCCTAGAGATGAAGGTGTGCGTTAGGTAGTCGATAGTTCGCATGAAGCAAAGCGGGAGTGGTTTTTTTTAATTTCCCCCTAATTTTTTTTAAAAGAGACAGACTGAAAAATTACGGCTTGATTACTGTCATTGGGGTTTTCAAATTTTAAAATGTGAGGTGTTGCCATGAGTCCGGATATTATTAAAGTGCTTTTGCTTTACAGTCTTGCCTTTAATTATATGATCCTTTTAATCTGGTTTGGCGTGTTCAGTTTTGCTCACGACTGGTTGTATCGTCTTCATAGTCGATGGTTTTTCATCTCAAGAGAAAATTTTGATGCGCTCCACTATGCCGGCATGGCATTCTATAAAATTGGGCTTCTTCTTCTGAATATCGCACCTCTCGTCGCCCTCTGGCTGGTATTCTAAGCCGGGTTTTAAGGACGTTAGGAGCCATCTTAACGGGTATTAATTTACGTCAGATTACCGCTGATTTTTTACAGAGTAAAAATCGTCTAAATTATTAATAACGGTTTTTGTTTGGGATGCTTACTTGAATTATGCATAATTCATCCCAAATATTACTTTATGCCAAAATAATGGTTTTAACAGGGCTTTGTTAGGGCCAAATAGTCAAATGTCGGTTTTTATCTATATCTAAAGTATTAGACGGTATATAATCGAACGTTTTGATTCAATCATTTACTAAATTCACACCGGAAAAAAACATGCTGGGTAAGCTGGTTAAATTTGTTGTAGGGAGCCGTAACGACAGGCTGGTAAAGAAGAAAAAGAAGTTGGTCAAGAAGATCAACGCTTTAGCTTCGGAATACGAAAAGTTATCTGATGAGGCCTTAAAAGCAAAAACTCAGGAATTTCGTGATCGTCTGGCGCAAGGTGAAAAACTGGATAACCTGATTCCAGAAGCTTTTGCAGCGGTAAGAGAAGCTTCTTCGCGCGTCTTTGGCATGCGTCATTTTGATGTGCAGCTGATAGGCGGCATGATGCTTCATGACGGTAAAATTGCTGAAATGAAAACCGGTGAGGGTAAAACCTTGATGGCAACCTTGGCGGCTTATTTAAATGCCCTGCCGGGACGCGGTGTCCATGTTGTGACGGTCAATGACTATCTGGCCAAGCGTGACTCTGAATGGATGGGTCGGCTTTATGGTTTTCTGGGGATGACCACGGGCGTCATCATCAGCCAAATGGAACATGCGCCAAGGCGTGATGCTTATGCGGCAGATATCACTTATGGCACCAATAACGAATTTGGTTTTGATTATCTGCGCGACAATATGGCTTTTAGTCTGGAACAAAAAGTCCAGCGTGATTTAAGCTTTGCTATTGTTGATGAGGTCGATTCTATCCTTATCGATGAAGCGAGAACACCGCTGATTATTTCCGGGCCGACTGAAGAAAGCACGGAAATTTATAGTAAAGCCAATGAAATCATTCCGTTACTAACCAGACAGGAAGATGATGAGCACCCTGGCGATTTCACGGTTGATGAAAAGATACGCCAGGTCTATTTGACCGAAGCAGGTCATGAATGCATTGAGCGCTTAATGCTTGAGCAGGGCTTAATGGCTGAAGGAACCAGTCTTTATGATGCGGCTAATATTCGCCTCATGCACTACTTAAACGCATCATTACGTGGACATGTCTTATTTAAAAAAGACGTTGATTATATCGTCGCCAATAATGAAGTGGTTATTGTAGATGAGTTTACCGGTCGAATAATGCCGGGCCGGCGCTGGTCTGAAGGTTTGCATCAAGCCATCGAAGCGAAAGAACACGTCACTATTAACAGTGAAAACCAGACGCTGGCATCCATTACCTTCCAGAACTATTTTCGCTTGTATGACAAACTGTCAGGTATGACCGGTACGGCCGATACTGAAGCGTTTGAGCTGAACAAGATTTATGGTCTTGAAGTGGTGGTCATTCCAACGCATCGCCCCATGATTCGTAAGGATTTGGGTGACATGGTTTATTTGACCGCTGATGAAAAATACATCGCTGTTGCGAATGATATTAAAAACTGTGTTAGTCGTGGACAGCCGGTTTTAGTGGGAACTACCTCCATTGAAAATTCTGAACGTCTTTCCGAATTGCTTAAAAAACAAGGCATTAAACACGAAGTGCTTAATGCCAAGCAACACGAACGTGAAGCCAATATTATTGAACAGGCAGGTATGCCGGGCGCAGTCACTATCGCTACCAATATGGCGGGGCGAGGAACTGATATTGTCTTGGGTGGTAATCTGGATGCCGAGCTTAAACTGTTAGGCGAAGATGCCAGTGACGCTGAAAAAGAAAAAGTACGCGGCACATGGCTGGACAGGCATAATGAAGTGCTTGCCAATGGCGGTTTGCATGTTATTGGGTCAGAGCGTCATGAGTCACGCCGAATAGATAATCAATTAAGAGGCCGTTCCGGTCGTCAGGGTGATCCTGGTTCGACACGGTTTTATTTATCCCTGCAAGATGATTTGATGCGTATTTTTGCCTCTGATCGTGTCGCCGGTTTGATGAAGAAGCTGGGTATGGGTGATGGTGAGGCTATTGAACATCCTTGGGTAACCCGGTCTATTGAAAATGCGCAACGTAAGGTTGAAGGCCGCAATTTTGATATACGTAAAGAAATTTTGGCTTATGACGATGTTGCCAACGATCAACGTAAAGTAATTTACGCGCAACGTAATGAGTTGATGGCGGCTGAAGAAATTTCCGAGATTATCACGGCGATACGTAAAGATGTCGTTAATAATGTGATTACCCAGTATATTCCGCCCAAAACGATGGCTGAGCAATGGGATATCTTAGGTCTGGAAGAACATTTGCATCAAGAGTTTAATGTTCAAACATTCGTGCAGCGTATGCTGGATGACGATCATAACTTGCAAGAAGTGTCTTTACGAACCCGCATTATTGATATTCTGGAACAGAATCACAAAGAAAAAGAACGCCAGATCACTAAAGAGGTATTACAGCATTTTGAAAAATCGGTGATGCTGCAAGTGTTGGATACCAGTTGGAAAGAACATCTGTCGGCCATGGATTATTTACGTCAGGGTATCCATTTTAGAGGGTATGCGCAAAAAGATCCCAAGCAGGAATACAAGCGCGAAGCTTTTGAAATGTTCACCAGTCTGCTTGAACATATCAAATATGAAGTGATTGGGATTCTGTTCAAAGTTCAGGTTCGGCAGGAAGAAGATGTTCTGGCCATTGATGAGCAAATGCAGATGCCAAGAGAAATGCACTTTGAACATGCTTCTGCGCCAGCTCTGGATGCTTATGAGGAATCGCTGGTTGTTGCAGATGAAGAAGCCGCTGTATCAGCATCAGCAGTGCAACCCTTTGTCAGGGAAGGCAGTAAAGTGGGGCGTAATGATCCTTGCCCTTGCGGGTCAGGAAAAAAGTACAAGCTTTGTCATGGTAAATTAAGCTAACCGTTTTACCATCGTTCAATTAAGTGGCCGGAGATGATTGCACTAACAAGTTATTAATAACCTGTTAGCCGATTTTTTCGGCCTTTTTTGTTTTCTGGATAGCCAACTTGTTTATGGGTTTTTTATAAGAGCAACATAAGACCATTAAAACAATCAGTTAAGGTTTTTTTAGGCGGCTTCTTATTACTAGGAGACTGTCCGAGAATAGAAAGCCTACTGCGGAAAAGCCATTTCGGCCAGATTTTCCGCTCACAACGTTACATGAATAAATTATTTATATCAAATGACCAAAAAATCTGTCTCAAAATGGCTTCCCCTCGCTACGGCCTCTATTCTCGGACAGCCTCCTAGGCAGTACGCAGAAAATAACCCCCAGAATCAGCCTGGTTCCCACGCTCCGGCGTTGGAATTCATCCAGCAGCGCTCCAGCGTTGCGTGACGCGGGAGCGTCACTGGCGGCATTCCCACGCCGGAGCGTGGGAACGATAGGGTGGGTTATTTATTGCGAGTTACCCTAATACTGCTACCTTAAAATAATCAATACAATTCATAGACTTAAACAGGTCTCATGTCTGGGTACGGTAAGTAGAGGAAAAGATTTGGGTGGGTCGTCGTTTAATGGCACAGGGCTGGTTCTTTCGTTTTTGTAAGCCTATTGAGGTCAATGCCATCGCCTTTAATAAAGCTAATAAAGCGTGGGCTAACCGTTTTCCGTCAGTAAAGCCATCTGCTTAGTCGCTTGGCAGACCAGTTGAACAGCCGATCTGAAGCTAAGCAGGCGCGGGATTATATTATTCATAACGGCGGCTTGGATCAGATTACCTCGAATAATATTGTAGGCCAAAAGATGCACCGCGATTTCCTTTTGCACCATCTCCGGGGTTTTACAGCGTAACTTGTCCATGCCCCTGTGGGTTTTAATGGCAAGAAAATCGGATTCGATTTTCCAGCGCTCTTTATAGAGGTTTGCCAGCTCCTGCTTGTTGAATTGTTTGGTATTGAGCAGGGTCGTGACATACACGATATCCTTGACCTTTATTTCCCTGACGGTAATAACCTAAGGTAAACCGGCATATTCCAGCGCGGTCATCGACACGGGTTTTCGTTGAGGTTTTTTCCATTCAATCAGATGATCTTTGGTGCCCAGTTTACAGCCTTCGATAGCATCCGGGAAAACCGCATGCATGGTTCGGAGGGAGGGGAGGTTAATAGCTTTCTCTACCCCTATCGGCCACTTTTACAACACCGTCAAATGCTCGCTACTTTCGGTATGAACCAGATCGCCGCTGCGTTGCAGCACAAAATAACCGCGTCTTAAGGCTTCTTGTTTGGCATCATCGTTGATATGGAAGGCCGCTATAGCGCCATATTGCTTAAATGCCTGGTAGATGGGGAACAACTTTTTAAAATTTCTCATTTTACGATCCAACTTATCCAGATCGTTTTTATGGGCTTTGTATTTTACTTCAACAACGGCAATGGCATCACCATTAGTCATGACCAAATCGTATTCTTCCTGGATTTGACCACGGTGCTTTTCCATGTTTTTCACCACGTCATCGAAGTGAATTTTTCCTAAGTGATTGTCTTTTATCAGGCTTTGAAAAATAATTCCTCGGCAACATCACCCTGGTTTTTACTGATATTACCCAGATTAATACCAATACGTTCAAGCTTTTCATCAGTTGCTTTTTGTGCAATGGCAAGACCCGCAACCAATGCCTTTAATTCATCATCGGTCATTTTCTTCTCAGCTTAAATTTATTTAATGCCCGTTATTTTAACATAGCAAACCGATTACATTCTTACAAAAACAAAGAGGGTATAAAAAGCTTGGTTGGATAAATCCGCCTTAACGTTTCAAAACAACTTCAAGCTAAATGCAGTTAACGTTGCGGAGGTGTGTTTTGGTGATTATCTGATGCAGTCGTCAACAGATTAAGACACGCCAGCGAAGAATCTTTAGTCTGATCAAATAAAGAAGAAAATTTTGTTTTGCTTCTGAAAAAGTGTAAGTGTGCAAAATTATAACTCCACTACCTTAATACCAATGGATTTTTCGGCCTGACACAAGTCATTATCCAATGTGAACAGATTTAGTTGTTTAACAGGCAACAGCTGAAGCTGTTGCTCTCCAGTTTTATAAACAACTTTCGCTTAACTTAATGGCATTGGGGCGGGGGGGGTATTTACGGGATGAATATATTGAATTCAATAGGATGCCCATCATAAATAAATCCTGGTTGAAGGATAAATACCAGTGCGATTAATTGATAGGTATCATTACCTCAGTCCATCCTACACTCAGGCTATCATCTTACGAAAATTAACCATCAAAAAATCCCGAAAAAACAGCGCTAAAAATATCGGATTAGTGGCGCAATAGCGTTTAATTAAGCGCCGGTCTTGCAATACTCTATATAACCATTCAAGCCCTGATTTTTGCATCCAAACCGGTGCTCGCTTTACGTGCCCGGAATGAAAATCAAATGCGGCACCTACACCAATTTGTACAGGTGCTTTAACTTGTTGCAAATGTGCAGCAATCCATTTTTCCTGCTTGGGTGCGCCTAAGCCGACCCATAAAAAATCAGGCTGATGTTCATTAATTAATTCCACCAACTGCTCATCTTCCTGGGTAGATAAAGGCCGAAAAGGGGGTGAATGCCAGCCGACAATCTCCACGCCCGGAAACTGTGTTTGCATGGTATTTACCAGATCGGTTAGAACCACTCCTTTGCCACCCAGAAAAAAATGCTTCCAGCCATGCTGGCGTCCTTCACTCAAACAGCGCAACATCAATTCTGGCCCACAAACGCGCTCCTTGATGTTTGCCCTATGTACGACATTGGCATACCACACCAGCGGCCAACCATCCATCGTTATTAACGATCGGTTATTAATGTCCCTTAGCTCGGTATCGGTAAGACTGGTGACCACAGTATGGACATTGGCAGTGCAGACCTGATGCGGTTCCCGTATTTTTATCCAGTGCGTAAATAACGTCAAGCTGTGTGCATAATCCAAAATGGGAAAGTTTAACCCAAGAATGTTAATTAATTTAGGGTAATAGTCGGTGTTTTTTGATATCATACAATTTGTATTAGAGTTAATAGTTAAAAAGCATAGGATCTCAAATCAAGAGCTATCAACATAAACCGAAGCAGTGTGAATAGACTCTATTATTCGGTGTGCAAGCTCTGCGTTGAGCAAGCAAAGTCTAATGCTGCTTTGTCCCGACTCAGTAGATAGCCGACTTCGTGGGAGCGACGCTTACGCGATTTAACACGTTAATCGCGACGTAAGTTTCGCTCCAGTCAATCAATCTACCCATTTGAAGCATAGGTATCTACACAAGTCCAACTGCTCCTTCTCTAAAGGGCGAATGAATATGATGCTACTTCAACTTAATTATTTTTATCAAGCAGTAAATTTGTGCAGATACCTTATGTCCTTCGGGACAGGTTTTTAAAAAAAACGCACATCGTGACGACTGTCCGCAGTATAAATTTAATACTATAAAATATATTATTCACCCGGTGGAATGTATAAATAATATAATTAATACCAAGTCTAGTAGATAACCTAAATCCTGCAAGTCAATACCTTATATTATTTAATTATCATGATAAATCAATGGGATATTAAGCTAATCTGATAGGTCATTATTTTAATGAAAGCAAAGCCATCAAAAAAAACAGAAAAAAGCCCCCGCTGCTCGTAAGCCGGCAGGGAAAGTTAAAATGTCAGCAACAGCATCCGGCCTGACCAGCCAGACAGGTCTTATACCTGTAATAAAATTCTTGGACCGCATCGGCTTTGAACAAACGGTCAATCAGACGGTTCCGCATCAACGCGGGGATAATGCAGAGTACCAATTGACGGGGACGATGTTGCTGGCAGTAGTGAGTATGATCGGTGGCACCACCTCCATCGTAAAGCTTTGTGCTGTTTGATCAGATGGCGTGGATAGTGGCACGACATTTCGTTGCAGTGCGCAGGAAGCAACTTAAAGAACAAAGCCCTCAAGTCGATTTACTGGACATATCCGACTACGACTATGATTATTTCTGTTATGTCACAACCGAATCCCTTACGCACTGGCAAATCCACAAAAAATACGGCGAACGCGCAACTTGCGAAACCTGGATCGAAGAATTTAAAGGACAAATGGGAATGGGCAAGATAAGAACCGCTGAGTTCCTGGCTAATGCCGCCTTATTTCATTGTGCGGTACTGGCTTACAATACGTTGCGCTGGATGGCTATCATGAGTGGTAGTCAGACCCTTCGGCAATGGGAACCCGAAACCACCCGCACTGTGTGGTTCGTGTAGCAGGCAAGTTGCTGACAGGGAACAGGCAGTTGACCGTTAAAACGCCTGACAGCTTTCTTTGTCCTCAGGCTTGGGATGATTGGGTGGCAGTCGGTTTAGGCTCGTGATCCGATAGACAAACAAAAACACCAAAATCAATGGATTGTTATTGGCCTTTGTTCGGGAAGGTGGGTTAGACTTGGCCTGTCGCCAAAAATCTTCGTAATTTTTTATAATTTCGGATGTGTAGAGGATCAAATGCCATAAATGTATAGGCAGAACCACGTCGGCGGGTTTAAAAAAAATTTGAGCGTCACAAAAAGCAGGGATTACTGCCTGGTTTTCAGGGCTTGCAGGATTTAGGGATAATAATTATAAATAATCGTGGAAACGTAGTATGTAACTTAAATTGTTACAATTTTACAAATGACCCTTTTTTAAGGGATGTTAACTATCATGGCACAGGTTACATGTAGGAGGGCTTCAGCTTATGCAATCCCAGGCTGAAAAGTTGGTAATTATTCAGTCCCCCTCTTTGAAAAAAAAGGGGTTAGGGGAGATATTAGATAAATCCTCCGCAGCCCCCTCGCTTTGCTTCCCCCCCCTTTTTTCAAAGGGGGGGGTAATTACAAAAATTGAATACCTCAAATGTAAATTTATAAGTTTATAATCTTTTATAACACGTAGGGTTTTTATGGTCTGTTGTAGGTTGCGTAAATCTATCCTACAAAAAATTAATATCCACCTGCATAAAAACTTTTCATTTACAGCTGCTGCATGGATGCAGGAGCAGCGGCAATAGTTGCAATAGGCATTCACCGCTCCCTTTTTTAAAGAGGAGCTGAATAATTATTCGTTGCATAGCTGACAAAACTGGGTGTACTATTTTTTTTATACGGACTAGAAAGTAGGTTTGCAGCATATTTGGGGTAAGGATCCCGACAATTTTTCCCCAAAATAAAAAATTATAAACCCATCATCAAGTTTTTAATTCATGACTTCCGGGAAGTTCGCTATAACAAGCATTAAAGAAAAACGCTGCGGAGCGCTGATTACTTAGCACCTCCATATATTGGCGGTAATGTACAAAGTTATATACGAGCTTTAAAGTCAAATTAATAAAGCTTGACGGTTCGGTATAAAACACTTTACTTAAAATACCTATAAATATAACAAATATAAAGTTTATAGCGATTTTTTTCGCTAGATGTTTGCCGCAATTATGCATTAATTAAAAACAATTCGGTGTAAATTAACGGAAAAAAAATTTGTTAATGGTAACGTCACAAGAAGGTAGTTAGCATAAGATCTGGCAGGCATTAAAAATGAAATCTTTTTATTAATATTAATAAGGCGGATAAATACAGTTAAGAATAATAGCTTATATCCAGCTAAAAGCATGGGTTTATTTGTATCCAAATGTATCAAGGCGATAAAAGCATTGTGAAAGCGTATGAAAATATAGACTTTATGATGCGGTGCCAAGTCATTGCGTAGTAATTTTTAACCCTTGCCGGGCATCACTGCCCTTAAGGAAGAAAGCTCCCTCTCCAACAGGAGACACTTGTTACTTGTTCTTGGTGTAAATCACTGTTTCATTGGGCATAAAAGTTGTGTGGATGTCTATGTTTTAAAGGGGGGGTACTTGGGTTTTAAGAATATAACTGACGACGAGGTTGAGGCGGTAATGAATACGCTCAATCATAGCCTTCGAAAAACACGCAAATTTTAAACAACTGATATGGTATTTTTGCTGACACATTGCAAGAGACCATATAAAAATCAAGATTGCTCTTTGGAGTTGATTCTGCTGTTCATATTTATTCCATAGCGATCCGTACTTAAGTCAACTAAACCATTAAGGAGATATTCATGAAATACTTTCGTATTTTATTCGGTTTAGTCTGTTTCAGCTTTGGCAGCTCTGCCATGGCGACAGATTATTACGTCAATCCAACCGGCAATGATTTATGGTCAGGCACCCTAAATTTGCCCAATGCAGTACAAACTGATGGCCCGTTTAAAACACTTGAGCGAGCCAAGTTAGCGATTAGAACCTTAAAAACAACCAATCAATTTACTGATAAAGTCACCATTACTATAGCCGGTGGCCGCTATTATCTAAATCAAGCGCTTAATTTTACGTTATTGGATTCCGGGTTACCGGGCAAAGAAATACTCTGGCAAGGTGAACCGGGTGCACAAGTGACTATTAGTGGCGGATTGCCCATTACCTGTGTAAAACGCGACGCCACATTTTGGGATTGCCCTGTTACAACGCTGCCGGTCAGCACCGCTTATTATGATACCGGACGCATCAAAGGTAATTGTCCAAAATTTGAATTATTTGTTAATGATCAAAAACTGGAATTGGCGCGTTGGCCGGATAAAGACTGGGCACATATTAAATTGCCGCTAGATACAAATAGCCAATTTTCAGTGATGGAGGCAATGCCACGCTTAACCGGCGATAATAGTAACGCCCAGGTGCATATCTTTGCCGGTAATGACTGGAATGACGAATACCGTGGCATCAGCTCAATTGACGGGTTAAATAACGCCATTAAATTGACGGCAGCAACCACTTATCCTTTGGCCAGTGGCCGACGCTTTTATATACAAAATCTGGCTTCGTTATTAAACGCACCGGGTGAATGGTTTTATCAGGCAGCAACTCAAAAAATCAGTTTTATTGCGCCTACCGGTAGTACCCCTTCAGTATTTATGTTGTCATCGCTGCCTTATATAGTGATTGCTGATGGTATTAGTAATTTAACCTTTAAAAATATCAGCTTTCAACACAGTACTAACACTGCCATTGTGGTGAAAAATTCCACCAACGTTGTGATGGATAACCTGGATGTTAACAGCATCGGTGGTAAAGGGATAGTAATAAAGGATGGTCATAATGTGCAACTGAGCAACAGCAAAATTCATCATACTGGCGGGCTTGGCGTTAGCGCGTCTGGTGGTGACAGAAATACACTGCAAGCGTCCGGGCATGTGATTCATAACAATTATATTCATCACATGTCCACAGTGATATTGACTTATACACCCGGAGTAGGAGTTAGTGGAGTCGGCGTTACAGTGTCAAATAATTTGCTGGAGCAGGGGCCACATAATGCCATTACCTTTGGAGGTAACAATCATTTAATTGAAAAAAATGAAATTCATCATTTTTGCTTGCAGTCTTCAGATGCTGGGGCAATCTACTCAGGGCGGCATTGGGATTGGCGGGGGAATGTCATTCGTTATAACTACCTTCATGACATTATGGGTTACGGTATGAAGAGTGTTGATGTTGCAAATAATCAGGTAGTCTATCAATCGCCAGATTGGACGCACGGCGTTTACCTGGACGATGGTATGTCGGGGGTTGAGATCAGTGGCAACATATTTGAAAATGTTGGCTCCCAGGCGATATTTATTAACGGTGGACGGGACAACATAATAACCAATAATTACTTTAAGACCAATACACGTGCTATTGGCATATCTGATATTGATCAAAGTCTTCGAAATCAAAAAACGCTAGATGATTCACCTTACAAAACATCTTTATGGCAACAGGCCTATCCAGGGCTGGCAATACCTATGAATAACAAAATCTGGCCCGAAGGCAACCAAATCGAGCGTAATGTTATTGTTAGCGCGAGTGTAGTTGGTAGTTCGTTGTTGTATCGCCTACCTAAGGCGTCAACAACAATTGCAAATAACATAATCTGGTCTCCGACCGGAATATTTTTAGTTGCCTACAACATACTTGATAGTAGTGCTCCTGGGAATCAGAATGATAAACCATGGCTCCAATGGGTGGCGCAAGGCGTTGAGAAAGGCAGCGTTGTAGCCGATCCATGCGTGACTATCGTTAATAAACAAATGACCACCTGTTCACCAGCGCTGTTATCCAGTAAGGGGTTTGTGCCATTACCTGCGGATATCGGATTAATTCCTGATGTGAGCGTACTATACCAACCAACAATGATGCGCTTAATACCATGATGGAAATCGGATTGATTCCGTAATATGCAGTTGCCTTTGGGTTCTCAGGCCTCGCTTGGGAGCCCGGTTTTTGAAGTCCCGGCTTCCAAGTGCGCGGGGCTGGAGTTTATGGGTCAGCAAAAATACCTGACATCTCAAGCAATTTCGAAATTGAGCGGTTGATTCCACATGGCGACGTGCGGAGCAATTATGATACAATCAACTCGTCATACTGTGCCGGTCAGGGCTGTTCACCCCGCAGGCATTGTATCCGGGTAGAGTGTGCGGCATCCGTCATTGGTTTAAAACAATAGCCTGCTCACGGAACCCCTCTTTGGGTATAATCACCCAAAAATCGATGAGGATTGTATGGCTGAACAGGATGAGCGCACAGTGAGCATGGAAACCTTTAATGATAATTACGACAGTCCGTGGAAAGAGGCCGTTGAGCATTATTTTCCCGAGTTTATCGGGTTTGTGCGACAAGTAGTCGCTTATACAACTGTTTTCAATTGACAAGATGTCAGTTAGGAAACCTATCGTTCCCTCGATAGTAGCCTACCGGCACATGCGATTTCAGTAATGAATTGGTGTGAAGCAGCCGGGACCATGTAATCCATCCGTGAAAACGGTGAAAAGGAACCCGTGAGGGGAAATTGGAGCTGCCAGTGTAAGGCGGTAGGTTGCTAGGTTTGAAGGGTATGGTTAACACATTTGAATAGTTGATAAACCTGGTTATAAACGAACAGCCAAAAAACACTGATAGGCTGTGGCCAAAATGGTATTTGGTCGGATGAACTGATGAATGATCAGTTCACAGGGACAACGCACCATCGAGGGGAGGGGGGACTAGGAGGCTGTCCGAGAAAAGGATGCTTGAACAAGTGGCTCCTGATGGGTTTCAGAAAAATTTTAAATTATCCTGATGCCAAACTTCAAATTGATCAAAACTTGCACAGTTTTTCGCTAAAACCCGTTCATATAGGAGTTATCCAGTTTGTTCTTAGCTATATTGCAGGGTTTGTCGTAAAATTTCCAAAGCGCTGGATGGACTAATCCCGTAAAAATTGCCTTGGCCATTTTTTTGTTGCATATGCGGAACAGATCATCGAAAATTCACCTGCGACTTTTTCTTTACCTCGCACACTGAAACCACGAAATCCACTATTTTTAATTTGACCAAACACCGGTTCAACAATCGTTTTGCGCATACCGTAAATCACTTTGGCGGGTTCCGTTGCCATTTTGCTAGCCATCTGTTGACGCAGAGGTTCTTTGTCATCTGTGTTGATCGTCCGGGCTTCCCCTTTAGCCGATTGGCAGCAGCCACTGTGCAGTGCGCAAGCGGCACAGACTTCCGATGAGCCTTGATAGAGACGGCTGCCGTCTTGGCTTTCGCGTTTCATTGTTAAAACTTGTCCTTCAGGACAGGTAAACGTATTCTCGGCTTCGTGGTAGTCGAAGTCGGCTTTGACCAGCTTGCGATCCGAGTTAGCCAACGGTATTTTGTGGGTCTTTTCCCCTTTATCGGTGGCAATGTGAACATCGATACCGCTCTGTTCCAGTGCCTGTAGATTGTTTCCTGACTAATAACCATCATCGGCACTCAGTTTCTCGGGCAATCAACCGGTAAACGCTTGCAGCGCCAGCAGCGAGGTATCGACGCTAACTTGGGCATTGTAGGCATAATCGAAGCTGCCGTTCTTGCCCATGATGCGGGCCTCGGTATCGGCAAAACTGATTTGTTTTTTATCGTCAATAGCTTTATCCAACACTTTGCTTTGATAACGGGTTCCCGGAATGGCTTGCCATTGTTTACGC
>JBAXXH010000066.1:0-19666 GCA_037127995.1 Methylococcaceae bacterium
TTCATTCGTAATCTATTGTTTTTTAGGGTGGCTTGAGATGCTCTGAATTGCTGATATATTGGACTTTAGCCAAAAGGTTTTTAATAAAAGCTTCTTACTCTCACCCAAAATAAATATTGACCTAGACGCAGATTTGGAACTTGGTGATTTGAAATGTTTCATAACGATTTTTAATAATATCTCTGAAAATGCAAGAAAAGATATTCAAAACAACTTCAAAGAAGTACAGTCAAAAGCAACAACGACATTACGTTTAAATAATTCGGATGTCTTTGAAATATCAATAGGCAAAAGAGTTATAACAAAAGAAATTGAAGAAACAAAAAAGGGAATACCTGTTTCTGAAAACCTATCTTTTCAGCACAATTTTTTCTTGCCCGCAACACACTCATAACGCTGCATTGATCTTTTATAGGCTTTTGTTATGCAGGAAATATCAATGCCACAGGCGTATTTTGACTGTATGGATTCATGCCAAATGACTTTTGTCATGACAGGATCAACGACTTTGGCATTTTTATAAAGCGCCATATTTTCCAGATCCAAAACAGCTAATGCCGAGTTGGCACAAATTGTAATGTCCGTTGGTTTGCTCGCCTTATTACAATTAAAGCCGGGAGAAATTTTCTGTATAGCCGCTTCAGGTGACTGCGATGGCTGAACATTTTTTGGGGGGACGGGTATTTTTGGAATGATCTTTTCCGTCGGTTCGACCTTGGGCACGTCTTTAATTATGCTGTCTGTCGCTTGCTTTTCTTGAAGGACACGACTGACTTCTACCTCAGGTTTTACTGGCTCAACTTCATGAATGGGCGGCTCGTTATGCTGACCGACATCCGCTTCTTGATGGTCTAACGTGGGTTTTAATAAGGCAGCCGTGATAATTTCATCCAATAAATGTACCCATGGCGTACTTTTAAATTCAATAGAACCAGTTTTACTGTTCTCCAGCGATTTTACGGAATAGTCCACTGTTTGTGTGAACGCATTTCGACTATTTTCAATCGCTAATTGCCGTGCGTATTGCGCAATTTTTATTTGATATTGATTGTCTCGCGCCATATCAACATCTTCCAGCATAGGCGGTGGAACGGTAATTTTTAATTGCCCTGTGCAACTGCTTACATGGCTCTTTGGGTCTTGTTTAACGGTTTTAATATTTTCCAGGACGATGCGAATTTCAGCTAAGGACGCTCTAACTTTGGTAGCGCCAAATATAAGAGCCCCATTATAGTGATCATCTCTTTTTTGAGTTATTGATTTTACTGCTTGCTCGATAAGATCCTTTTGCATCAGATCTTGGGTTTCTGATGAAGAACAACTGTCCATCGACGCGTTACAGCCCGACAGCATTAAACTCATAAAAGATAGCCGTGCAAGGCATTTAACAGGCGTCATCATTATTTTCTATACCAAAAAAGATAATACCATTGAGCCTGCTAAAGTCATTTGCTTCTCTACTTTTCTGTCCATTTTCATATCATCACATCCTGAGATAACCAAAACCAAAAGCACAATATACTTTATTTTTTTCATAACTTAATCCTTAATCGCTTGGTGTTTATAGTGTTTGTTTATAGTCACACACCTAACATCCCGTAAAGGGATGTTAGGTGTGTGGACTCAAAATAACATGGAGTTGAAAATTTAATGATTGAAAAACTATAAGATTAAAGCAACTACCCAGTCGATGCTGGTTTCAATCATAGAACACGGATGGCACTGATTATACGGGTTTCAACGGATTTTATTTTAGTTGAAAAATACGTTACGTGTTTATATTCTCATGAGATTAAAAACGTCTTTTATCCGTGCTTATCAGTCAAATCCGTGTCATCAGTGTTCTATTTTTAACGACTGAGTCGTTACGGATTAAATCAATAAACGACCTTTTGTTCTTTCAAGGCACTGTAAATATCATCTATAATCTGTTGATCGGTATCAAAATTTATATCCGCCAAATCAGCGCTGTAATTAACGCACAAGCAAATCAATCCGGCGTTTTTGATGGCTTTTATTAATGCGGTATTTTGAGTTTCCAGAACCGTGGTTGCGTGGCCATTATCAAACAGTTTTCTTTCCAGTTTATAAGCGACTTCTTTGCTGGCTAAACCGGTTAAAGCAATGGCGGTGGCTTTTTGGCTGTAGCGTGCAGCGCGTTCATCAGTGCTAACACACTGCTGGTTTTCATCATCCGTAGCGCCGGTAATCATACCGGCTCCGACCGTACCGTTAGTCAAGCGGTCAATAATGATAAACGCACCGGTGCCCTTGTTGGTTTTGTAAGGATCAAAAACAACGGGTGCATTAACGGTTACCGTGCAAGAACCTATTTCATTTAACTGTAATTCAACCGCGTCGTGGTGTTCCAGAGTATTGACATCAATCCGGTGATGGATAAAAGCCACAGAACCGGAAACGCTGCGAGTTGCCAGCTTAAGGGTGTATTGACGACCCGGCGTTAAAGCTTTTTCAGTCATCCAAACGATAGTGGCTTTAAACTTGTCAGCGACGATGGGCGCTTGTTTTTCTGTGCCAATTAATATATCGCCTCGACTAATATCAATCTCGGTTTCCAGCGTTAAGGTGACGGCCATCGGTGGATAAGCTTCTTCAAGTTCACCGTCATAAGTGACAATGGCTTTTATTTTACTGCTTTTACCGGATGGTAAGGCGGTAATTTGATCGCCTTTTCTAAAAATACCGGACGCCACGGTGCCGCAAAAACCACGAAAATCCAGGTTGGGACGATTAACATATTGAACAGGAAAACGGGCATCGTCAAAGTTATGGTCATTGGCGATTTGCACACTATTAAGCGCTTCCATTAACGGCTCGCCGGTAAACCAAGGCATATTCTCGCTGCGATTAACGACATTATCACCGTCCAGCGCCGACATCGGGATAAAATAAATATCGTGTAAATCCAGTGTATCGGTAAAGCTTAAGTAATCCTGTTTTATTTTATTAAAAGTCGCTTCACTGTAATCCATCAAATCCATTTTATTGATTGCCACAATAATGTGCTGAATCCCTAACAACGAGGCAATAAAACTGTGCCGTTTAGTCTGGGTTTGCACGCCATAACGGGCATCAATCAGAATGATGGCCAAATCACAGGTGGATGCACCGGTCGCCATATTGCGGGTGTATTGTTCATGCCCCGGCGTATCGGCAATAATAAATTTACGGGTCGATGTAGAAAAATAGCGATACGCCACATCAATGGTAATGCCTTGTTCGCGCTCGGCTTGCAAGCCGTCAACCAGTAAGGCCAAGTCTATCTTGCCGGCCCCGGTGGTGCCTGACTTGACACTATCCGCCTGCACCGCCGCCAGCTGATCTTCGTAGATCATTTTGGAATCATGCAACAAGCGGCCTATTAACGTGCTTTTGCCGTCATCGACATTGCCGCAGGTTAAAAACCGCAGTAATTCTTTGTTTTCATGTTGCGTTAAATACGCATCAATATCGGTACTGATTAAATCGGATTGGTGGGACATGGAGGTTCCAAAAATTAAAATTAATAAGGTTAGGTGTAAGGTACAAGGCAAAAGGCGAAGGGCAAAAATTAGGTTGACCGAAATTTAATTAGAGTGGCCAGCATCTTGGATATTTGTTCCGCTTCGTTTTTCCAGGGAATGCCTGCTTCTTTTGAAATTTAGCCAATTTTAATGCCAATATAGATTTGGGTACGCAACTCACCACAGGAGCCTTTTGCGTAATAAAAGAATTTATTGGCATCTTTATCGCTTCCTCTTTCAAAACCTTCCGCTATATTGCTGGGGATAGATAAACTAGAGCGCGTTATCTGATCTTTAAAGCCAAAGTCTTTACAAGAAGCCAAGCCTCTGTAAATCTCGACACAAAGCCTTGATGAGCGCCGCCAAACATCCAAGTCTTCAAATCGCCCCATATATTTTGCCTTGTGCCTTTAGTCTTTTGCCTGCTTTAAAAATACCCTTCGCGCTTTTTCTGTTCCATGGAACCGGACTGGTCATGGTCAATGAGTCGTCCCTGGCGTTCAGAAGTAGTCGCCAACAGCATTTCCTGGATAATTTCCGGCAACGTGGTGGCATTTGATTCAACTGCACCGGTTAGCGGGTAGCAACCCAAGGTACGAAAACGTACCATTTTCATTTCAACTTTTTCATCCTGGCCAATGGGCATGCGCTCATCATCAACCATGATCAACATACCATCGCGATTAACAACCGGGCGTTTCTTGGCAAAATACAGCGGTACGATAGGAATATTTTCCAAATGAATATATTGCCAGATATCCAATTCCGTCCAGTTGGACAAAGGAAACACCCGAATACTTTCACCTTTATCTATTTTTCCGTTATAGATATTCCATAATTCAGGACGCTGATTTTTGGGATCCCAGCGATGGTTTTTATCACGAAATGAATACACCCGTTCTTTGGCGCGTGACTTTTCTTCATCACGGCGTGCGCCGCCAAAAGCCGCATCAAACTGGTATTTATCCAGTGCCTGTTTAAGGCCATCCGTTTTCATGACGTCCGTGTGTTTTTTGCTGCCGTGGGTAAAAGGCCCAATACCTTGATCAACTCCATCCTGATTGGTATAAATGATTAAATCCAGCCCCAGCTTTTTAATCAACTGATCACGAAACGCGATCATTTCCTTAAACTTCCAGGTGGTATCCACATGCATCATCGGAAATGGCGGCTTACCGGGAAAAAAGGCCTTCATGGTTAGATGTAACATGACGGCAGAATCCTTGCCGACGGAGTACAACATGACCGGACGCTCAAATTCAGCCGCGACTTCACGAATAATATGAATGCTTTCAGCTTCCAGCTCTTTAAGGTGTGTTAGTTTATGATCAGTCATTAAAAGTCCGTCGGAGTGATTGTCACGATATGCTTATTGAGTGTTCCCAATAAAAAGCTAATCATTTTAATTTGAACTGACTGTTAATGCCAGTTATCCCTAATAAATTATCCGAATTTTTAACCAAGCCGGGGTAATAACTAAGACTTAACGGGTATTGCTCCTTCTTGAAGAGTGCCTGTTTTATCAAGCATCCTTTGTTTTTCTGACAAATTTAAAAAGGTAGTGACTACTCAGTCCATTTAGTAATTAACTACACCCTCGTGTTTCCTTATGAAAAACGACCATAGCCGGCTTTGAAATTATATTAACCCATAAGGGTATTTATTCTTGAAAATCACCTACGTCTTCTTTTTTACTGATTTCCCGATATGCAGGAAACTGAACCCGGAAATTATCTGTTAATTATTTACCGATACTGTCATAAAATAGCAAAAAGTGAATTTTAAGCAGGTCGGCCCTAACTAATGATTACCTCATTCCATGCAAAATATTTTGCGCATGAGCTCACAAGGCAGCATGGAGCCAACGATGTCGGTCGTCTGTCACAATCGCTATTTGATGCCAGTGTCGATCTAAATCCTCATCAAATTGAAGCCGCTTTATTCGCCTTAAGATCCCCCTTATCTAAAGGGGTCTTGCTGGCTGATGAAGTGGGCTTGGGCAAAACCATTGAAGCGGGAATTGTCCTGTGTCAGTATTGGTCGGAACGTAAACGGCGCTTATTGGTTATCTGCCCCGCTTCTTTACGCAAGCAATGGGCACTGGAGTTGGAAGAAAAATTCAACCTGCCGGTGGTTGTACTGGATGCCAAAACTTGGCGCGATACCCTAAAAAAAGGGCAATCACCACTTAACCAAAAAGCCATTATCATCCTGTCGTATCACTATGCCAACCGGATGCGTGAAGAGCTAAAAGCTATTGCCTGGAATTTGGTGGTCATCGACGAAGCGCATAAACTGCGTAACGCCTACCGGGAAAGCAACAAAATTGGTCAAGGTTTGCGCTGGGCGCTGGAAGATTGCCGCAAGTTGCTACTGACAGCGACACCCTTGCAAAACTCATTACTGGAGTTGTATGGTCTTTCCACTTTAATTGACGAACACCTGTTTGGTGACGTCAATGCCTTCCGTAGTCAATATGTCTCGGCAGGTGGAGACATGGAGGGCTTGCGGCAGCGCTTATCAGGCTTTTGTCGACGTACCTTACGTAATCAAGTCACCGAATATATCCGTTACACTGAACGCCACGCCATCACCCAACCCTTTCGCCCCACCGATGACGAGCACCGACTTTATGAGGCGGTCAGTGCCTTTTTGTTGCGCCCGGACAGCTATGCCATCCCGCATCGCCAGCGACATCTTACCGAACTGATTCTACGTAAATTATTGGCCTCGTCTTCCGTGGCAATTGCCGGTACGCTTGAGACTATGAAGCTCAGGCTGGAAGCCCTCTACGTTGAAAAAAGCTGTGCTGATAAAATTCAGGATGATCCTGACTTTGCCGAGCAACTGATCAGCGACGAAGACATTGAAAACGATTTACTCGACGAAATTCTGGATATTGATCCACCGGAAGAAAGTGACACATCCCCGTCCACTATTGACCGCAAGCAATTAAAAGAAGAAATTGATCTGCTCGCGCAATTAGCGACCTGGGCACGCAGCATCGGCACCGACACTAAAACACGCAGCTTACTGAGCGCCCTGGAAATTGGTTTTCAGCAAATGGAGACCACAGGAGCTCAACGTAAGGCGCTTATCTTCACTGAATCACGCCGTACTCAGGTTTATCTAAAGGACTATCTGGAAGCCCATGGTTATGCCGGCCAAATTGTTCAATTCAGCGGCACCAATAATAGCCCGGAAGCGACTGCTATTTATGAAAACTGGCTAACGTCAAACCAAGGTACAGGCCGTATTGCCGGTTCCAGAGACATCGATATTCGCACCGCCTTGATTGAACATTTCCGCGATCAAGCCAGCATTATGATTGCCACCGAAGCGGCAGCAGAAGGTGTCAACATCCAATTTTGTTCACTGGTTATTAACTACGATTTACCCTGGAACCCGCAACGAGTCGAGCAACGCATAGGTCGTTGTCATCGTTACGGGCAGCAACATGATGTCGTCGTCGTTAACTTTCTTAATGAGCGCAATGAAGCCGACCGGCGCGTATTGGAACTGCTAACGGAAAAATTCAACTTGTTTAATGGCGTTTTTGGCGCGTCAGATGATGTACTGGGCAGCATTGAATCCGGCGTAGATTTTGAAAAACGCATTTTGTCGATCTACCAGGAATGCCGCACTCCCACAGAAATTGATGCCGCCTTTAAAGCATTGCAAACGGAAATGGATGAACGCATCCAAGCGCGGATGACCGACACACGAAAAATGCTGCTCGAAAACTTTGACGAAGACGTACATGAACGCTTGCGCATCCAATTAAGCGACGCCAAAGCACAACTTGACCGCTTCAGTAAACGCTTCTGGTCACTGTCCCATTTTATGCTGAATGAACGGGCGCACTTCGATGATGATGCTTTGGCCTTTGATCTGACCAAGCCACCCTCACAAGCGATTATCGCCGGTCGTTATCACCTGATATCCAAATCAACGCCCAGTGCAAGCAAGCCACAATCTTCAGAAACAATGGAAACAATGCATGCAGACTACGGCGCATTTCTTTACCGTCTTTCCCATCCGTTAGGTGAATTTGTTATCGACCAGGCCAAAGCACTGGACACACCACCGGCACGCCTTGTTTTTAATATCAGCCAGCATCCGGTTCGCCTGCATGTCATAGAAGCACTGCGCGGTAAACACGGCTATTTAACTTTACAGACACTGGCAATAGAAAGCTATGATCGTGAAGAACACCTGCTTTTTTCAGCGATTGATAGCCAAGGTTTGCCCCTGGAGCAAGAAACCTGTGAAAAGCTGTTTAACTGTGTTGCCGAGAACGCCGGTTTAGCCGACATACCCGAAGCGATTAACCAGCGCTTGGTCGCTGAAGCACAACGACACACCCAAGCCACCATCAGCCAATCATTGGAAACTAATAACAAGCACTTTAATGAAGCGCGTGAAAAGCTTGAAAAATGGGCCGATGACTTGGTACTGGCGGCTGAAAAAGCACTGAAAGATACCAAAGAGCAAATTAAAATCCTGCAACGACAAGCCAGGCTTGCCATCCATCTTGACGAACAGCATGACCTCCAGCAAAAGATACAAAAGCTGGAGAAACAGCAACGTCGCCAGCGGCAAGAGATTTTTCAGGTCGAAGACAGTATTATCGAAAAGCGCGATGGCCTGATAGAAACACTGGAACGTCGCCTCACCCAAAAAACTGAATCCGAACGACTATTCATCATTGAATGGGAAGTGATTTGACGTGCTAATTGAAATAGTAATCTTAAATAGTCAAAAAATGGTTGACGGATTTGTATGCACTCACTATTATGGCTGTAACAACACCCCTCACGCATCCCGTAAGATTTGCGCACCATGAGGGGTTTCTTTTTTATGGGGTTCCTGAATGCCTAAGCAGCCCTACACCAAGCCAGCGCTTACCATCGATCAACAGATTGCCCAGCTACGTAATCGTGGCATGATTATCAGTGACACCCCATTAGCCGAGCATTACCTTAGCCAGATCAATTACTATCGTTTGACCGCCTACTGGCTACCGTTTGAGTCTGATCACACCACACATACCTTTCAGCATGGAACCCGCTTTGAACAAGTGCTGGACTTGTACATCTTTGATCGTGAACTACGCTTGCTGGTACTTGATGCTATTGAGCGCATCGAAGTTGCCATACGTACGCAATTGGCGTTCCAGTTGGGGCATCGCTATGGCACGCACCCTCATTTGAATCTTGCGTTATTCAAGCAAGCCTGGGATCACGCCAAGAATGTTAGCCAATTACAAAAAGATGCTCACCAAAGCAAGGAAGCTTTCATCCAACACCTCTTGACGACCTACGCTGAACCCCTGCCGCCTATTTGGGCAGTAGTAGAAGTTATGACACTAGGACAGCTTTCCAAATGGTATGCTAATTTAAAAAGCGGCGCTGATCGTAACCTTGTGGCGCATATTTATGACTGTGATGAAGTCAATTTGGTATCTTTTATGCATCATCTAAGTATTGTGCGCAACATCTGTGCTCATCACAGCCGTTTATGGAATCGCGAATTCACATTCACCTTCAAACTGCCCCGACAACGACCACAAGTACTGCTTAGCAGTTTCAACCCCAAAGAACCACGTCGCATCTACAACACCTTAGTAATGTCGCATTATCTGATGAATTGTATTGCCCCCGACCATCATTGGCGCAACCGATTGCTTGAGCTATTAAACCGACATCACATCGATCCAGTACGCATGGGTTTTCCTGATGACTGGAAAGCACGAACTATCTGGCGATAACAAACCGAACTTAACTAACATCTTAACTGAACTCACCATGAGCAAACACGACGACCTTGTTAAGAAACTAAAAGAAATATTCCAGATTGATAAGCCTGAACTGGATTTTGGCATTTATCGCATTATCAATGCGCGGGTGATTGAGATCAATGACTATCTGGAAAACCGTCTCAAGTCTAAAGTGAGTGCAAGCCTGTTAGCCTCGGGTGCGGCCACTGTGGATGGCGTCCATAAGGAATTACAAGAAAAAGAAGCGCAATACCGCGCTGATGGCATTGATCCTGAAACCGTGCCTAAAGTACGAGAACTCAGAAAAAAACTCGCGGATTATACGGTCGGTACGTCTGAACACGAAAACGCGGTATTCACGCACCTGCTCACCTTCTTCTCGCGCTATTACGATAATGGCGATTTTATCAGTCAGCGCCGCTACAAGGGCGACACTTACGCCATTCCCTACGCGGGTGAAGAAGTGCTGCTGCACTGGGCGAACAAAGACCAGTATTACACCAAGAGCGGGGAAAACTTTTCCAATTATGCGTTTAAGCTGGACGATGGGCGCAGCGTGCGTTTTCGTTTGGTGACGGCTGATACCGCAAAAGATAACCGTAAGGACAACGACAAGGAACGCCGTTTTATCTTGATTGAAGAACATACTCGCATGCTCACCGATGATGAAGGTGAAGACTATGAAGAAACGCTGCTGCCGATAACAGAAGAAAATAACGAACTTGTCCTGCGTTTTGAATACAAGGCCATGCCTAAAGGCACCAAGCAGGAGACACTGATACTTGATGCAACAAATAAGGTGCTGGCCGATTCAATCGTCAAAGCCCGCTGGTTGGATTTGAACAAACGTGAACCGACCGAGAAGAATCCACAACGAACTTTACTGGAAAAATGCTTAACCAGCTATACCGCCAAAAATTCTGCGGACTATTTTATCCATAAGGATTTAGGCAGCTTCTTGCGCCGCGAGCTGGATTTTTACATCAAGAACGAAGTCATGCACCTTGATGACGTGCAGAATGCCGAAAAGTTTGCCGATATCGAAAAGAACCTGCGCCTGATTCAAACCCTGCGTGCCATTGCCCTGGATTTGATTACTTTCCTGGCGCAACTGGAAGATTTCCAACTTAAGCTCTGGCTAAAAAAGAAATTTGTTGTCGCTACGCATTACTGCATTACCCTCGACCGTGTGCCGGAAAGTCTTTATCCAACGATAGCCGCCAATCCACTGCAATGGGAACAGTGGAAAAGCTTGGGTATGTTGGAAGCATTTCCTCCTTCTCCCCACCGGGGAGAGGAACGGGGTGAGGGGCAAAACAACCCACAAATCAAAACCCGAACGAAAACAGAACGCTCGGAAATATTGAATACCTTCGCTCAGGAAATGCGTCAGGCACCCACCGAAACAGAGGCCAGGATGTGGTATTTTTTGCGTAACCGCAGGTTGGGTGGCTGGAAATTTCGTCGCCAGCATCCCGTGGGGAAATACATTGCTGATTTTATTTGCGTAGATGCCCGGCTGGTTATTGAGCTGGATGGCGGGCAACATGCTGATCTATTTGCACAGCAAGGCGATGAAGAGCGCACTGCTTTCTTGGCAGAACGTGGTTTACGAGTGCTGCGTTTTTGGAATAATGACTTTTTGCAACAAACAGAAGCGGTACTGGAGCAGATTTTGTTGGCATTGGATGAGTCTGTTTCCCCTCACCCCAACCCTCTCCCCGGAGGGGAGAGGGAGCTAGAGCATAAAGCCCACTCCATTCTGGGGCAAGATAACAAAACAGCCTCCCTCTCGGGGTCAGATAATAAACCCCTCTCTCATTTGGAGCCGGGTAACAAAGCCCTTCCCCATTTAAAGCCAAGTAACGAAGTCCTCGCCCCTTCGGGGAGAGGGTTGGGTGAGGGGCAAGAGCAGATAACCTACCTGAAAGAAAACCCTTATCTGATGGTGGATACCGCCCTGTTTGATGCCGCCTTCAAACACGCACTACTGGCAACTGTTGATAATCTGGATGATAGTCTCGATGGACTGTTGATACATGGGGATAATTTTCAGGCTTTGAATTTGTTGCAGGATCGGTATCGGGAGCAAATCAATTGCATTTACATAGATCCGCCTTACAACACTGATGCAAGCGCCATCTGTTATAAAAATGGCTATAAGTCTTCAAGTTGGGTTTCGTTGATACAAGGACGACTTCAAAAAACACGATCAATGATGACTGATGATGGCGTACTTGTCGCCGCCATCGATGACGCCCAACAAAGAGAATTAAGTTTTCTGCTTTCAGAAACCTTTTCAGAAAACCTGCTCGGTACAATATGCGTTCGCTCAAACCCATCGGGACGCCCAACACAAACAGGATACGCTGTTTCGCATGAATATTTATTGGTTGCAGGACAGTCGGAAAAGTCTGTAATTGGCCGTCTGCCCCCCACTCCTGACCAAAAGGCTCGCTTCAATCAAAGCGATGAGGATGGTTTTTTTGAGTGGAGAAATATGAGGCGTGAAGGATCGAACTCTGATCGGAATGCTCGTAAGGCACTTTATTATCCAATGTATATCAATGGTTATGAAATTCGTGTTCCAAAGATGAGTTGGGATGAAAGTGCAGAATCGTGGGTAATTGAGGAACAGCCAACCGAGATGGATAAAGTTGTCTATCCAGATAACGAGGATGGTATACAGAAAACATGGCGGTGGGAGGGGAAAACGATTATGAAGTCCATATCTTCTTTGGCCGTAAGGAAGGATCGCTCTGGTAAAGATTATGTCTACTACAAAAGACGTCCAAATGAAGATGGCGTTGTTTCAGTTTCATCGTGGTTTGATGCCAAGTATTCTGCCACAGAACATGGCACGGCTTTGCTCAAGAACCTTTTTGGATCAAGCCAGTTCTCCTTTCCGAAATCAATTCATGCCGTAGTCGATTCTATTTACATTTCTGGCGCATCGAATCCAAAAGCTCTTACGCTTGATTATTTCGCCGGTTCTGGTACAACCGCCCACGCCGTCATCAACCTCAACCGCGAAGACGAGGGCAAACGCAAATACATCCTCGTCGAACAAGGCGACTACTTCGATACAGTATTAAAACCCCGCATCCAGAAAGTCGTCTATTCCGCCAATTGGAAAGATGGCAAACCGTGCGCCTCATCCCTGCCTTCTCCCCAAAAGGGAGAAGGCAAAGAAGCTCCCTCTCCCCTCCGGGGAGAGGGTTGGGGTGAGGGGAAGTTTAACGGCATTTCCCACGCCTTCAAAGTCCTCAAACTCGAAAGCTACGAAGACACCCTGAACAATCTACAACTACGCCGCACCAAACCGCAACAAGAACTGCTTGAGAGCTTGACGCAATCCGCCCAAGAAGATTATCTGCTGCGCTATCTACTGGACATCGAAAGCCGTGGCTCCTTGCTATCAGTTGAACAGTTCAACAAGCCGTTTGATTGCAAGTTAAAAGTCACCGTGGATTCGGCAGGTGCATACCAAGAGCGCACTATTGATCTGGTAGAAACCTTTAACTACCTGATCGGCTTGCGGGTAAAGCATATCGACATGCAGTTAGGTAAAGGCTTTGTAGCAGTAACAGGCTGGCTACCGACCGGTGAAAAAACGCTGGTGTTGTGGCGTGACGTGGAACAGGTGGATTATGAAACCTTGAACCGCCTGTGCGACAAGCTGGCTATCAATCCGGCGGATAGCGAATTCGCGATCGTTTATATCAACGGCGACCACAATATCCCCGCCGTATTTACCAGCACCGAAGCTGAAGGCGGCATCACCAAAACCTTGAAAATACGCCAGATCGAGCCGGAATTTTTAAGCCGCATGTTTGCAGTGGATGGCGTGTAATGGTTGCCGGTAAAAAGCCACCCAAAACCAATGATATCGATCTGATTAAACCCATCATGCACGGCGAATTAATGGATCGCGTGGTCAGTATTTTGGATCAGGCTCGTGCCAATGTCGTGCGAGCGGTCAATAGCAATATGGTCATTGCCTATTGGTTGATTGGACGTGAAATAATTCAGGCGCTGCAAAAGGGCGAAGAGCGTGCTGATTATGGTAAACGGCTACTGCCGGATTTGTCGCAACAGTTGACGCAACGTTATGGCCGAGGCTTTTCTGTCACTAATATTCGTTATTTTCGGCTGTTTTATCAAGCCTATTCACATCGTAAGCCGGAAATTCGTCACAAGGCTTGTGATGAATTTGAACAGTTGGAGATGCTGGAAACCTTGTTGAATACCATAGATAACTTACAAGGGTTTTCTGATCAGTTGAGCTGGTCTCATTATCGAACGCTTTGTAGCGTTGAAAATCTGTCAGAGCGTTTATTTTATGAAATTGAAGCCGAGCGTGGACACTGGACTCAGCCCGTTATGGAGCGACAAATTCATAGTCATTTATTCTTGCGCTTGCTAAAAAGTCGCGACAAAGCAGGTTTACTCAGGTTGAGTACCGAGGGGCAGGTCTTGAATCGTCCCCTGGATGTTATCAAACATCCTTATGTTCTTGATTTTCTGGATTTGCCAGAAGCCGAGCGCCTGCACGAGTCAGATTTGGAAGCGGCCATTCTTGAAAAACTGCAACCGTTTTTGCTTGAATTGGGCAAAGGCTTTGCGTTCGTAGCACGCCAACATAGAATCACTACAGAGCATCAGCATTTTTATATTGATCTGGTTTTTTACAATTTTTTACTCAAGTGTTTTGTATTGATCGATTTAAAAATGGGGCGATTGACTCATCAGGATGTCGGGCAAATGGATATGTATGTGCGGATGTTTGATGAACTACGGCGAGGTCAAGACGATAACCCCAGTGTTGGTTTGATCCTGTGTGCCGAACGCGATGAAGTGGTCGCCCGATATTCGATGTTACATGAAAGCGAACAGTTGTTTGCCAGTAAATACATGCTCTATTTGCCTACTGAAGCAGAACTTATGGCAGAACTTGCAAGGGAACAAGCTATGTTGCTTGGGCAAATCAAACAAAAAGATAATGAAACCGATGAGTAAGAACACCAAACGTAGTTTTCATCTGGAGCTGGTACTCAATCAATGGATGATGAGCTTTTTTAGTGGTGGCACCTTACACGCGCTGAAAGAGCGCTTGAGCGAAGACCGGCACGAGGGTATAGACGAAGACGGCCAAAGCGGATTTTTCCATGCCTTGCAGCACAATCTGTTCGGGGTGGATCGCATCAGCCAGCAAGACCTGCTCCGTTACGACCTGAACATTGTGCAGCATTGGAACGCCATTACCGGGCAGCGTAACAAGGTCGAAGGCACGGTACTCAATATGAAGTACTTCCAGTATCTCTCGCTATTATTTACCGAGATTTATCTGGACTGGTATTTTAATCAACGTCAACAATTACTGGATGGCCTGAATCAGAACTTGAAGGCTTACAACACCCAGCAAGACGCCGCGCATCATTTTCAGCCTTTTGATGCAGATGAATTAAACAAGCTGGCCTTCTGGAATGCCACAGGGAGTGGTAAAACCTTACTGTTGCACGTCAACATCAAGCAGTATCTGCATTATTTTCAAAACGGTAAAACAAACGCGTACCCTGACAAGATTATATTACTGACGCCAAACGAAGGTTTATCCGCTCAGCATTTGGAAGAATTAAAGCTCTCTGGTTTTAACTTCTGTCATTTATTTACTAAAAACCGGGGTGAACTTTATAAAGGCACCATTGAGGTCATCGACATCAATAAGCTGGGCGATAAGATGGGCGAAAAAACCGTCGCCGTTGAAGCGTTTGAGGGTAACAACCTGGTATTGGTGGATGAAGGACATCGCGGCACAGGGACAGCAGCCGGCGCCTGGATGAGTCGTCGTGAGACCTTGGTGCGGGGCGGTTTTGCTTTTGAGTATTCCGCTACCTTTGGACAAGCGGTTGCCAAAGGCTTAACGGTGCTAAAAGCCGAAGATGATTTGCTTAAGAAAAAAGCAAAATTACAGTTTCAAACCACCAACCTAAAAAAACTGGACGATGGACAACTAGCGGAATTGACGCTGACCAGCGATGATAAACGTCGCGCCCGCATTCTGGCAACGCGGGAAATTTACGCCAAAAGCATACTATTTGATTACTCCTACAAGTTTTTTTACGAAGATGGCTACGGTAAAGAATCGTTGATTCTTAATTTGAAGGATGAAGATTATGAACAAGAGGATATTAAACGCCAGTATTTCACTGCTTGCTTGCTGAGTTTTTATCAGCAGCAATACCTGTGGAACATAAACCGCGACAAGCTGACTGACTTCAATATTGAAAAGCCGTTGTGGGTGTTTGTCGGTAATACTGTTTCTGGTGAAGATTCAGACGTTCTTAATGTGCTGAAATTCTTGGCAGGTTTTCTCAATGACGAGCAAAAAACCAAGGAGTGGCTAAAAGACTTGCTGACTAATACCGCACGCTTGCTGGATGCCAAAGGCCGTAATATTTTTTCAGATCGCTTTACACCGTTAATGCAATACAGCGCCGATGAGGTTTATTCTGACATCCTCAAGAAACTTTTCAATGCTGAAGCACGGCAACGCTTAAAGGTAGTTAACCTAAGGAGCAGCAAAGGCGAGTTGGCACTGCGTGTCGGCGAGGCCGAGCCATTTGGCTTGATTAATATTGGTGATGATGCCGGTTTTTTTAAAGAGGCCGAAAAATCAGAAAACGTAAAGTTGTTTGATACTGAGGCAGATGACTTTGGTGGCTCGCTGTTTGGATCGCTAAACAACAAAGATAGCCGGTTGCATATCTTGATTGGTTCGCGCAAATTCACGGAAGGCTGGAGCAGTTGGCGTGTGTCCACCATGGGCTTGCTCAACATGGGTAAAGGTGAAGGTTCACAAATCATCCAATTGTTTGGTCGTGGTGTGCGCTTAAAGGGTAAAGACTACTCACTCAAACGTAGCACCGCAAGCCAACGACCCAAAGGGGCACATTTGGAGCGACTGGAAACATTAAATATCTTTGGTGTTAATGCCGGTTACATGGCTACTTTTAAGGAATATCTAAAAGAAGAAGGCGTGACGACAGCGGATGAAATGATCCAGCTGGATTTTGATGTTTGCAGCAATCTGCCCAAAACCGAGCTCAAAACACTGGCACTTAAAGACGGTTACAAGGATAACCAGATTAAAGGCTTTAAACGTACCCTCTTTCCTTATCTTTACGAAGAGCCTGCCGAGTTTGCAGGCAAAATCAAAACCGCCCATATTGATCTGGATTTATACCCAAAAATTGAGGCGATGGCTGCGGGAAAAAGCCTTGATGGAGGCGCACCTTCCATTAATTTACGCCAGACCGGAAAAATAAGCGCCGAGACCATGGCGCTATTTGATTTCGACCGGATTTACTTAAGTGTGCAGGAATTTAAACAACTGCGTAGTTGGAGTAACTTACGGCTGGAACGTTCGCGTTTAATCGAGTTTTGTTTAAAGCATAATAGTTGGTACACGCTCTATATTCCGCAAGCTGAACTGGTTATTAACAGTATCGCCGATATTAAAAAACAAGAAGATATTCTAATCCGCTTGTTGCAAGACTACACCGACCGTTTTTACAATTCGCTGAAAACTGCTTATGAAGGGCAGTTCTACGGCATCGTTAATGTGGAAATAAAAGAGGACTTCCTCAAAAAAGCGTATCACTTTGACATCAACAACAACGAAGATGGCGAGATTTACAAGAAAAAAATTGAAGCTCTCCAAGTGTTGGTAAATGAGAAAAAAATCGGTGAAGCCAGTCAGTGGGGTATGGGACAGATGGTCGCTATTTGTTTTGGGCACCATCTTTATTACCCGTGGTTTTCAACGCTGTCCGGTGAATCTCTCAACGATGGTATCGTGCCTTTGAAAATGCGCCCTCTGGCATTCGATGCAACTAGCGAAGTACAATTTGTGCGTGACCTTGAAGCATTCCATAAATCACCCTTAGGACAGCAAGTTATTGGTAAGCTCAGCCTTTACCTGTTACGTAATGCCGATACCAAAGCCAAAGGGCTAGGCTTTGCCATGGCCGGTAATTTCTATCCGGATTTCTTATTATGGTTGGTGGACGATGAAACCGGCGAGCAGTGGTTGAATTTTATTGATCCAAAAGGCTTGCGGCAGATGAGCCTGAACGACCCCAAGCTTGGGCTTTACAAGGAAGTTAAGATAATCCAGGAAAAACTGGGCGACCCCAAGCTGACCTTGAATGCCTTTATCGTTTCTGGAACACAGTTTACCAGCCTGCTAAATGTCTCCTGCGAGCAAGCAGACCTGGAAGACCGGAATGTATTGTTTATGAATGATGGTGGGCAAGTTTATTTAAAGAAAATGTTTGAGCGGATTATTTAGGCCGCTCATCAAGCGATCATTGATAATGACTCTTGCAAGCCCTATTATATCGGCTTTTAATAAAGTGCAGATTTGAGTTTTTAAACGAATTTTACCGGTAGCCATGATTTAATCTAACATGGCTTTTTCTGGTTTCCCGTCAACCATGATCAGTTCGTAAACTGCGCAGTAGAATGCTGCCGACAATAAGGTTGCATTAATCATCAACCCTTGTCTTTACAGATTTTTATCCGCGATGAACAGTACGCTTGTCTTGCTGTGGATCAATTTAAAACTTTTGAGGGTTCTTTTTCGTCAAAATTAACAAAGTGCCCACGTTCCAAAATTTGATCCAAATGAAAATCAAACTGCTCGTTCCAATAGAGTCGTTTATTTTTAAACTTTACCATATTAAATAAGGTATGGTTATAAAGTGGTTTATAAGAGGGGATTCGTTCCAATTCCGCCTTTACATCAAAATCAATGATCGAATTATCATCCAGAAAAATGCGCAGGATATAGTTATCTTTAGCCTCTACATTAATCAATTTCATAAATACCTCAGTTATCTTAACGGTTCAATGCGGAATGGATCTTGACCTGTTACAGCCAATTTCCAATCTATCAGTAAAGATTCTTGATATAACTCAATCCAGGCTTGTACCAAGCGCGTCTGTTTACGTGGTAAGCTACCTGAAATAACGTCACCATCCAAAATTGAAAATACGGCTTCATCATCCTGATATTCAGCGTGAATGTGTGGCATGTTGTGTTTTCCATTATCGTAAAAATACATCATAATTTGGATGCCATAAAAAATAGATATGGTAGGCATTGTTTATTTCCTTATTTTAAATTCCCGTTAATATTCATTTAAATAAACACTCCACGCGGGACGGGGTTTGTAACCCCATCCCAACGTTTTAACACTACTGCCATCTTTAAACCATGCGAAAAAATGCCAGTTTATTCATCCTCATCCAACTTTTTCCAGCGCAAGCGATTGGCATTGGTCACAACGGTCACCGATGACATGGCCATTGCTGCACCGGCAATCATCGGGTTTAATAAAATGCCAAACAGCGGGTACAACAAACCTGCGGCAACGGGGATGCTGATGGTGTTATAGAAAAATGCGCCCATCAGGTTTTGTTTGATATTAATCACGGTGGCTTTGGATAACGCGATCACTTCGGGGACTTTTAACAAGGAGCCTTGCAAAATGACTACATCCGCGCTTTCAATGGCAATATCAGTGCCTGTGCCGATAGCCAATCCCACATTCGCTTGCGCCAAGGCCGGCGCATCATTGATACCGTCACCGACCATGCCGACAATCTCGCCTTGATCCTGCAATTCTTTAACGACAGCGGCTTTATCCTGCGGTAACACTTGCGCCCTGACTTCTGTAATACCGGCTTGTTTGGCGATGGCCTGGGCTGTTATTTGATTATCGCCGGTTACCATGATGATCCGTAAACCCAAGTTTTTCAACCGCTGCACGGCTAGCTCAGAGTCCTTTTTAATGGGATCAGAAACGGCAATGAGTCCGGCTACTTTACCGTCTACGGCCAGCAACATCGGCGTTTGCCCCAGTGCCGACAGTTCTTTAAGCCGGTCGATGTAATGAGCAAAGGTAATGCCTTCGGCATCCATCAAGGCCTCGTTGCCAAAGGCCACGATTTGTTCGTTAATGTGCGCGGTAATGCCAAAACCGGCAATCGCTTCAAACTGCTTGGCTTTTTCCAGTTTAATTTTCCGGGTTTCTGCTGCCTTCAAAATAGCAGCCGCTAATGGATGCTCGGAACCTGACTCAATACTGGCAGCAAAGTACAATACTTGTTCTTGAGTATAGCCGGCGCTGCCTTCAATGGTGGATACCGTCGGTTTGCCTTCGGTGACGGTGCCGGTTTTATCCAATATTAAACAGGTTATTTTACCTGCTGTTTGTAAGGCATCACCCTTGCGAATCAAAATACCTGATTGCGCTGCCCGACCCACCGCGACCATCACAGAAATAGGTGTTGCCAA
>JBAXXH010000067.1:0-19529 GCA_037127995.1 Methylococcaceae bacterium
ATAAGGCGCATGTCTTTGAAGATAAAAACAAATACCATCGCAATGCAAAGCACAGAAAGCAGGAGGCTTCTCTAATAACTCTGGACAGAATTATTAGCGAAGCTTCCTGCTTCTTCTTTCAACCCCTTCATTCCACCAGAAGTCTCTGGTAAAATTATTACCTGCGCTCATTGCTGCGGACTTGTTGTCGCTCTTTCATCTCAGCGACCAAATCCAGCGAAGCTTGCCAACAGCCCTGACAGATCTTTTGAAAAGTGTCCCGTAACGCGGATTCTGGTAATAATGCCTTACCTGCTTGGGCGGGGCCGACTTGAAGATCATAAGCCGAAAGGCAGTGCAAATAATCGCGTCGCCGGGTTAGATCAATTAGATTAGGCGGATAACCCAATTTTAAAACCGGCAAGTTCGCTACCAGTCGTGCCATTACCATCGGCAAAGGGATGAATACGTACAAAGGCTTGATGCAGGCGGGCACAAGCCGTTAAAGCGTCCTCTTAGTTTAGGGAAGCGTTTAATGCGTCGTTCAACATAGCCAGCCATTCCGTCATCAATACAGGTACGTCCACTGGCGATGCGTAATCAATAAACGTCTGTTTACCCTCAAGTTTCAAAGCATTGTTGCCGTTCGATTCCCGTTTCCATGCCCCAATCGGCTGATAAATATCGACGACAATCGCTGTTTGTACGGCACGGTGCAACAAAAACAAATCATCCTGGGTAACCAGATCATTGCGATCAAGCAAGCGATAGAGTAATTCAATGGCGCGGGCATGACCGATAACTTCACTGTGATCTTTTAATGGTTTGCCTAATATGGTTAAACCTTCCGCCAATACAAATGCCGTTTCACCCAAGGTCAGGGGATTACCTTCCAATGCTGTGCTGGTATATGTCCACAAATCACGCAACTGGGCCAGTAACGCGACTTTCAGATCGCTATCAAGCCCATCCAGAAATTTCATTCGCCGATCTCCATTTTTTTCATAAAATTAATTAAAGCATGTGTTGTTTTTATTTGTACAACAAATACCGCCAGTCTGTTGGAACAATCACTAACTATGACTCTATCATGCCTTGCAAGCTAAAATAACTTGCTTGTTATTTTGACTTAAAAAAAACAGGAAGCGGTTATTCCTCAATACCTTCAATACCTTCAATACCAGACATTGGGATAATAATTCTATTATTAAGATAATATTACTTCACAATATTGACTGTTTTTGCAATGTCTTGAATTTTGCCAAAATATCAAATACCCGCTCACAGGATTCAATTTCACCTGCATAAATTGCATATTTAAACGAGCCAGTAGCCTCGCTGTGTCAAGCCTGTAAAGCCTGTAAAGCCTGTAAAGCCATCACTGTAAAGCCTGTAACCTACAACTCCAATAAAAAAATAACCAAATAATATAATTTTTTCATTTTAATTGTAATTTTAAAACTAACAACTAAACTCTAATTGCTTCAGTTTAACGCTTCATACTTTAAAGCTAACACCTTATTATTTAATATGAAAATATAAATAATAACGTGAAATGGCACTGTGGGTAGATATATTTTCAGGCTTAATAGAACACAATCGTTTTAAAGACCATTAGAAAAATTGAAACCTAACAGTGAAGTGTTCAATTTTAAAGCGCATGTTACGCTTGGATAAGTTTGCATGATTAAAGAAATGATAAGGCCAAACTTAGTGTGAAATAAGGACGGAAAATCACCGGACTTTTTAAACAGTTGGTTGGATTGTAATTTTAAGAATAAACCTAAAATTTAATGGTAAAAAAATGAAAAATAAATTGATAGTTGGATTTAATGAATCGAAAGCCATGCGGAAATCTGTACTATTGGTGGCAATATTGGGTGTTTTTTCGTTGCCCTCACAAAGTTCTGCATCAGTTAGCACATATACTGATCGAGTGGCTTTTAAGTCCCAAGGTTTCATTACCTTTGATTCGAATTTCAACGATTTCAAAGAGTTCCCAGGAACAGGTTTCATTTATCCTGGCACCCCTTATACCAAAGGCGACGTAACTTACACTTCAGCTGAAAATTTTACATGGGGATCTGCTAGCGGATATACAATAACCGAGAGACTCATTGGCGGTAACTCTGATATTCCTACTACCCTGATCACCGGTGACATAGAAGCGGGGTATAATATGTTTGGTTTCAATATTGGAACTTACGGTAGCACTCCTATCAGTATAACTGTTGATACTAACGTGAGCAGTTACCTTTATCCAGGTTTGACTATTGCCAACTCAGCGGCTGGCTTCCTAGATTACAAAGGTTTCATCGTTACTTCGCCCGGAGAATATTTTACTGGATTTAAAATAGTTGCCGACAACGCGAATCCTAATTTTGCTGGTATTACCAATGTTGCCGTGGGAAATGTATCTGCCGTTCCAGTACCCGGCGCAGTCTGGCTATTTGCATCGGGCTTGTTGGGTTTAGGCGCTTTACGTAAAAAAGCTCAAGCATAATTTCATCCAAACTCGCATGACATCATGACAGCCCTCGCATCACGGTGACCCAAAACTAAAGCCATCTCACCTGAGGTGGCTTTTTTATGCCACAAAGCCAATTAGGGCCTGTAAATTTCATCTCTCCAAACGCTGTCCATCATTGATAATGCCCTCGAAAAAATATTGTCATTAAAATGATATAATCGGCTATAACATCAGATTATCCAAGTCAAAGCCCACAACAAGCCAAACCAATCTATTCGTATAACTCACTACTCCCATCCATAGCACCCGTCTGGCTATACAACAACGGACGCACTTCATTAAGTCTGGCCGCCGAAACGACTTCGCAAATTGCGATTTTATGATCACCGGCATCGCTGTAATGACTGACCTGACAATCAAAATAAGCCAGACTTTCCGATAAAATCGGCGCACCTGTTTTATCTGTTTGCCATTGAAAACCGGTCATTTTATCTTTGACTGAACGGCCAAAATGCTCGGCGACGGCATATTGCTTTTGCCCCAACACATTAACCGTACAAACCCCACCCACTTGCAATAACTGATAAGAATAATGCTCAGGATTAATACTGATTGCCAGCAAAAGTGGGTTAAAAGAAACCTGCATGACCCACGCCGCCGTATAGGCATTTTGATGGGTGCCGTCAGTAACGCCAATCACATAAACGCCATGACTGATTTGCTTAAATAATGCTTCAGGATTTTCAACCATCACTATCACCCGTTTTAAGTGTTATGTTTTGGGCAATCGCACAGTATTGCACCCTACCTTCGCGATTGCACACTAACTAACCAATTTTATACGCATGGATAAATCAACGGCGTTAACATGTTTGGTTAAGGCACCAATGGAAATATAATCAACGCCTGTTTCTGCAACGGCTTTAATATTATCAAGATCAATATTGCCGGACGCTTCAAGATCTATAGCGCCCGCAGTCAATTTTACCGCTGCTCGCAATTCGTCAAAGCTAAAATTGTCCAGCATAATCCGGTCTGGTTTTGCCGCAAGCGCCTCAACCAATTCCGGCATGGATTCAACCTCCACTTCCACTGACATTGTCGTTAGCTCCCTTGCAGTTGCTATCGCCTGAGTGATAGAGCCTGCCGCCATGATATGATTTTCTTTGATTAAGACACCATCATACAAACCAATGCGATGGTTATAACAACCGCCACAGGCCACTGCATATTTTTGCGCATTTCTCAGACCCGGAATGGTTTTACGGGTATCCAGCACTTTGCAACCTGTACCGGCAACCGCATCCGCATATTGTCTTGAAACCGTTGCCGTTGCCGACAAAAGTTGTAAACAATTTAGCGCCGTACGCTCACCGGTTAGCACACCTCTCGCCAAACCGCTCACTTTACATAGCATCGTATCTTTTTTAACGGCCTCGCCTTCTGCTACCAGCCAACTAATAGTCACATTGGCATCCAGATGCTTAAATACCGCATCAAACCACGCCTGACCACACACTATCATGTCTTCCCGCGTAACCACTTCTGCAAGTGCTTGAGCCGCTTCAGGAATAATGGCGGCGGTTATGTCACCGGAACCTATATCTTCATCAAGAAAGTATTTTATGTCTATCATTTTTAACGGAACGGTCATAGGCTTATGTCATCGCAAATTATAAAGTGTTTTTATCCGGTATTTCAGGATCGAAATACAATAACGTAATTGAGCGCATCAATCGAGCCTGATTTTTTTGGACGGTTGCAAAAATAATCTGCAACGTTTAGCCTTTTTATAATAAAGGGGATGATAGCAGTTGATTTACCACGTATACTTAGCACCGTGATTGCTTTTTAAAATAAGCTTTAGGAGATAAACAAACACTAAATTTAATAACATGGGCTGTATGGCCGAACTTTAAATCAGTAACAGTAACGGCTTAAGGCGGGCGATGCGATTTTCGAATTCAAAATATAATCCGGATATCAGGATTTCGGCTGAAGAAATGCTTGAAATAAGCCAGGAAATTAATCGGGCATTTACACCGATTTTTCCCATCGAAATTGCTGCACCTGCTTGTCAACACCCACTTTCGTCAAAAGAAATGCTTCAAATCAGCGAAGAAATAAGTCTGGACTTCGCGCCCAGAGCATCAAACAATACGCAGAAACTGGTACTTTTGGCAGTCGATCCCGATCATCTTCATGCCTACTGGAATTTGGGTGAAGACCCATCAGGCAGCACGCAAAAAACTGATCCCGGTCATCAGCTAACATTAAGAATCTATTCTGAGCCTGACAACCTTGCCGATACACTCAAAAAAAAGCCCTACTTTGACGTTGCCGTTGATGGTGCTCAGGCTAAAAAAAACATTACTTTACCTCAGCATACTCATCAAACCACTTATAGCGCAACCCTTGGCAATCGCTATCAAAATGACAGCCAGGCACCATTGGCCTCTTCCAACATAACCCATGTTCCACCTGGAAAAGTAATGCCGCATCCAGCTGAAGTCAGCCCGACAGGTGATAAGTCTTCGCCACAGTCCGTCATTGCCAATCAGGGAACCTCTTTTTACAAAAATAACAGCGCCTCAGGCCAAAGAATTAATCAGTAGTCGCATGAAAACGGGATTTCTTAGTATTATACTCCACGCGCACCTTCCTTATGTGCGACACCCGGAGCACGAGAGCTTTTTTGAAGAAAACTGGTTGTTCGAAGCCATTACCGAATGCTACATTCCATTAATCGGCGTACTTGATCGACTGCAACAAGACAAAGTGGATTATCGACTGACACTCTCGCTATCACCTACGCTAATTGCCATGTTGCGTGATGAATTGTTAAAGACACGTTACCTAAAGTATCTGCACAAGTTACTGGAACTGGCCGAAAAAGAAATCATCAGAACGCAAGACCAACCTGAGCTTCAAAAACTGGCACAGTATTATCTCGATTTCTTTCAAAACACCCTGGACACTTATCAGCATGACTATCACTGTGATTTATTAACCGCTTTTAAAAAACATCACACAGCAGGCACGCTTGAATTAATCACCTGCGCAGCAACGCACGGCTTTCTGCCCTTGCTCAATGTCAGTGAAACAGCCGTGCGTAATCAGATCAATATAGGTGTTAACACCTTTAGAACCCATCTCGGCTTCTCACCGACCGGTTTTTGGCTGCCTGAATGCGCTTACTACCCAGGCGTGGAAACGTTATTGGCAGAAGCCGGTATCCACTATTTTTTTGTCGATACCCACGGCATTATGGACGCAACCGAGACGCCCCGTAACGGAGTTCATGCACCACTGGATTGCGGCAATGGCGTTTTTGCTTTCGGGCGCGATCCGGAATCATCCCGGCAGGTTTGGAGTGCTCAAGAAGGTTATCCTGGCGATTTTGATTACCGCGAATACTACCGCGATATCGGTTTCGATCTTGATTTTGATTATATCGCGCCCTATATTCTTGATGGCGAAATCCGTATCAATACCGGCATCAAATACTATCGCGTAACCGGCAAAGATTTGCCCAAAGAACTCTATAACCCCCAAACAGCGTTAGCCAAAGCACAGCAACACGCCCGGGATTTTATCAACAAACGTCAACAGCAAATTGATACGCTGAGCGCCAACCTGGACAGACTGCCAATAATCGTAGCGCCTTACGATGCCGAACTGTTTGGGCATTGGTGGTTTGAAGGCCCGCATTGGCTGGAGTCGGTACTTCGTTTGGCAAGTGAGCATACCAATAACGTTCAGACCATCAGTTGTAGTGATTATTTAAAACAACAAACAGGCCACCAGATAGCCACGCCTTCCGCATCAACTTGGGGCGATCAAGGTTATTCCAGTTATTGGATCAATGAATCCAATGACTGGATTTATCCGTTTCTGCACAAAGCCGAAGCAGATATGGAAAAGTTGGCCTCCGATCTTCAGGGTTTAACCGTCAGTCCATTACAGACCCGCGCCTTAAATCAGGCCGCAAGATCCATTTTACTGGCACAAGCGTCTGACTGGCCGTTTATCATGAAATCCGGCACCACTATCGACTATGCCACTAAACGCATCACAGACCACCTTGCCAGATTTAACTATTTGCACGACTGTACCCGTAAAAACAGAATAAACGAACGTTATTTGACCGCTCTGGAGATCATGGATAACATTTTCCCAGACATTGATTTTCGCGATTACAATCCCAAAAAACACCATGACTGAAATAAGCACGCAAGCGCTTGAAGACATTGGCAAGCATTATCAGGAACTGCTGGCATCACAACAAACACTGCTGCTGTCGACCGCTTCGGTAACGGGTGCTCCTGATGTCAGCTATGCCCCTTTTGTGCGTGACCAAGCAGGCGTCTTTTATATCTTTGTCAGTGAGATGGCTTGCCATACCGGCAATTTACTGAATAACCCGCTGGCATCAATTCTGTTTATACGTCAGGAAGCTGAGTCCCGTAATCTTTTTGCACGAGAACGTGCAATATTAAACTGTCGCGTTAAAGAAACATTTAGGGACGATGCCGGTTACACGGATCGCCTACAAGACTTGCAGGATAAATTTGGCGAAGTTGTTGGCGTATTACGCGCCTTATCAGACTTTCATTTATTTGCCTTACAGCCTGAAAATGGACGCTACGTGGCGGGTTTTGGCCGTGCTTTCACCATTAATGTAAACGATGGCACCTTGCAGCCTGTTTAATCGTTTATTACCGGAAAAATGCGCGTGTTAATTTTACAAATCGTCATTAAACAATGGGATAAAAGCCAACGAACCGAGGCGCATGAAAGGTTGCGAGCCAACATTCCGGATAACTACACCCTGACCTTTCCGCCCGCTGTTTATGTTTTCAACCAGCAATGCATCATAGATCGGCACGGTGATGACATTCAAGGCACTCGCTTAAAATACGCGATGGACGCGAATGGAAATATTTTGTTTGATCGCTTTCAAGTAAATGCAGCCGACAACGTTCTTGCCTATCGTGGTGCAAAAGCGGATGCGCCTCCCCAGGCAATCGGTTCTTTACATAATCAATGGATACAATGCCGCTATAATGGCCGGTATAGTATCTTCGAGTCTGACCGCTATTATTGGCTGTATGAAGAAGCCACCTTAAACGCCATTTATTTGGATCAATTAAATGAAAGTGTGTTCTTAAATACCGGGCCTGCCCTTGTTTATAAAGATTTCAATGCACTGGATGCCATAAAACAGCCATGACCCAGTCAAATCCGGTGAGTTTTATAGCTTGCGCAACACACAAAAGGTGCTTATGAATCGTACAAATGAACCATCGGATGAAATCGAAACAATAACGCTGGGGCACTATAATCAAAATGTAGAAGCGTTTTGGAGCGGTACAAAAGACCACGATGTCACTCAAAACTATGCCGCTTTTTTAGCGCCCTTTCCAAAAGATAAAACGCTGGATATTTTAGACCTTGGCTGTGGGCCCGGAAGAGATGTTGGCTATTTTAAATCATTGGGACACAGGCCAGTGGGTCTGGATGGTAGCGAAGTATTTTGTAACATGGCTCGCCAGTACACCGGTTGCCTTATTCTTAAGCAAAAGTTTCTTAGCATGGAATTGCCCCGGCACGCTTTCGATGGCATTTTTGCCAATGCCTCCTTGTTTCATGTTCCCAGCCAGCAATTACCGCGCGTTCTTGCTGAGTTGTACGCCGCATTAAGACCCGGTGGCATTTTATTTTTATCCAACCCTCGCGGGAATGACGAAGGCTGGTCAGGCCAACGATACGGCCATTACATGCAATTTGAAACCAGCCGGCTATTTCTGGAAAAAGCAGGCTTTGAAGTACTCGATTATTATTACCGCCCGTTAGGCAAACCCATCCATGAACAACCCTGGTTGGCGATAGTGGCTCAAGCCGCTGCGCCCAAAGCAGCGTCAACTTAAAAACATCCTGTCGGAACCCTTATGAAAAAGACAATCCTTGCCCTGATTATTGGCAATGCCTTAAGCTTTTCCGCCACGGCAGCCGATTCTTATACCGTTGATTCCAGGCATACCTTTCCAAGCTTTGAGATCAATCATCTGGGATTTTCAGTTCAACGGGGGCGTTTTAATCAAACGAGCGGAAAAGTGTTGCTTGACCCGCAATCAGCAACGGGATATATTTTGATTTCTATTGAAACGGCTTCGATCAGCACCGGACTGGCTGAACTGGAAAAACATTTACGCGGCAAGGAGTTTCTGAATGCTGAACGCTATCCACAGATTAAGTTTACCTCAGACAAGCTGCACTTTAACAAAGACCAACTCGTTGCCGCAGATGGCGTATTAACACTGCACGGCATTTCCAAACCCGTGCACCTGACAGTAGATCATTTTTATTGCGGACTAAACCCGATTAACATGAAGAATACCTGCGGCGCAAATGCAACGACCGCCATCAAACGCTCAGCTTTTGGTGTAGACAAATATGCCCCCAAACTGGGTGATGACGTTAATATTGCCATTCAGATTGAAGTCACCAAAGATTGATTTAAGCTTCCACAAACCAAGAGGAATAAACCATGAAACTCTATTACAGCCCCGGCGCCTGCTCACTATCACCCCATATCATAGCCTGCGAAGCAGAGCTGCCCGTTGAACTGATTAAAGTGGATTTAACAAGCAAGCTCACCGAAACCGACGAAGACTTCAAGCAGTTAAATCCTAATGGTTATGTACCCCTGCTGATACTTGATGACGGTAATAGTCTCACTGAAGGCCCTGCCATTGTCCAGTATCTTGCCGACCAGGCACCTGATAAAAAACTGATTCCGCCAGCGGGCACCTTTGAACGTTATCAATTACAACAATGGTTAAATTTTATCTCAACCGAAATCCATAAAAGCTTTTCTCCCCTGTTTAATCCTGTCGCGCCGGAAGCCGCTAAAGAACTGGCGACTGACATTTTGATGAAACGTCTGGAGACGGTTGCGGAACACCTTTCATCACAACCTTATTTACTCGGTGAACACTACAGTGTGGCTGACGCTTATTTATTCGTCACGCTAAGTTGGGGGCAATATGTTAATATTGACATTTCACACTGGCCGGCACTGGCAAGATATGCGGATAAAATTTCAGAGCGTCCCGCCGTGCAAAAAGCCATGAAAGCAGAAGGGCTTATTGAATAAGGAACGCACATGAAACAACTTGACCATTTATATCCCCCTCACCCCAGCCCTCTCCCTGCGGGAGAGGGCGCAGGATGCCCAAGTTATTTCCTGCGCACTCCCAAGCCTTTCTCGTTATGAGAGCTCGCTGAAAATAAATAAAAAACCGTACTACCTCCAAACAAATTAGCACTACAAAATGAATCGATTAATGATACGAATTTGGCTTTTCCCTGCGATTGCCTTTATATTGAATGCTTGTAGCAGTAATGCGCCTATAGTTCAACGCGACAACACTCCGGCATACCCAATTATTACTCAACCCCGAACCACTCTACCGCAAAACGGCTATAGATCGGGGACTCGCTCCGGTGCGTTTCAAAAACCGGGTGAACTGGAACCTGCAGTAGCATTTTGGCGTAAAACCTATGCGGTGTGGCATCGCTCGGAAGTCGCATTTCACGACGACCGTTATTTGGATGTGATATATGAAGTCATGGTAATGCCCGGCTATGTCGACGAAAGTCTGACCAGCGAACAAAAACAAAGGGTCAGTCAACGCCGCGAGTTCTGGAAAGCCCAATTAGAGGTTCTGGAGAGCAAAGTGCGCTTCAACGTACCGTTAAATGCTAACGAGCGGCAAATAATCGCTAAACTGACCAGTAACGGCAGGCAGCTTAACAAGGTATTAAACGGTGCCGCCGATCGGGTGCGTTCGCAACGCGGTACCCGCGAACGCTTCCAACACGGGCTTGAGATCAGTCACCGCTACGACCGGCAGTTTAGAAAAATATTCCGCGATGCCGGCTTGCCGGAAGATTTGGCCTACCTGCCGCATGTCGAATCCTCGTTTCAACCCTCGGCCAAATCCTCCGCCGGCGCAGTGGGCATGTGGCAATTCACCAAAGGTGCAGCGAAAACTTTCATGCCTGCCGGGGGCAGGGTTGATCAACGCCTTGATCCTTTCGCTTCCGCCATAGGCGCTGCACGCTATCTAAGTTTCGCCTACAGCAAACTGGGTGACTGGCCCGCAGCGATTACCTCCTACAACCACGGCATCGGTGGCATGAAACGGGCGCAAAACCAGGTCGGCCGCGATTTTGTCCGTATCGTAGATACCTACGATGGCCCTGCTTTCGGTTTTGCCTCCCGTAACTATTACGCCCAATTTCTGGCCGCACGCGAAATTGCCAGCAACCCGATACAGTATTTACCGTAAGAAGTGCAATACAAATCCTCACAAGCAGCCTTAATCGAGGCTACTTGCTGCCGTGCTTTTGTTTAAATGACCCCATTTTCAATCACTGGTAAAACCCAGTATTGAATACCCGAGCCGGAAAAATCCCGACGTAATTGCTCCAACAATCTCGGTAATTCCTCTACCGGCACATACATCTGGAAGCGGATTCGTTTCTGACGCCCCGTCACTTGTTCCGCTAAAGATAAGCCTTTGTTAATGTGATGATGGGCATTGACCGGAAAACTGCTGAAGCCATGATCCTCTTCAAACATCAATAGATTGTCAACCATCATTTCTTCGAGACCGGGTGGAATGTTGATTGTCACTAAATACTCGGTGCAGCTCATTGCTTGCTCTCCTTGGAAATACCGAATAATTTAAACAAAATCGGTAATAAAAATAAGGTTAAAAAGGTGGCGGATACCAGTCCGCCAATTACGACAATGGCTAAGGGCCGCTGAATTTCAGAACCGGGGCCGGTTGCAAACAACAACGGAATCAAACCAAAAGCCGCGATACTGGCGGTCATTAATACGGGTCTTAACCGACGTGAAGAACCCACTGTCACCACTTTAACCAATTCCATGCCGGTTGCGTTTAGCTGATTAAAATAACTGACCATCACCACGCCATTGAGCACTGCGATACCCAGTAAAGCGATAAAACCGACGGAGGCGGGCACGGATAAATATTCCCCCGAAACCCATAAAGCAAACACACCGCCGACCATTGCCAGCGGAATGTTTGATAAAACCAAAACGGCCTGGCGTATGGAACCAAATGTTGAAAATAACAGCAAAAATATCAAGACTAATGAGACCGGCACAACCAGTGACAAGGTCGCCGCTGCCCGTTGTTGATTTTCAAACTGCCCGCCAAATTCAACCGTGTAGCCAGTTGGCAATTTAACTTTTTCGGCAACGGCTTTACGTGCCTCATCGACAAAGCCCACTAAGTCACGATCTTGTACATTGCTGCGAACCACTACAAAACGTTGCCCGCGCTCCCGTCCAATGGAAACCACGCCCTCAACTTTTTGGATTTTGGCAATGGTTGCGATCGGCACATGTTCGCCATTCGGTAAGGTGATTTGCAGATTGTCAATGTTGGATGTGGTGCTATTGCCGCGCAAAATCAGGGGTGTGCGTTTAATGCCTTCCTGAACAATACCCAGTTTTAATCCTTCAATCTGGGCACGTAACAGCGTTTCAATAGTGTCGCTATCCAGACCCAAACGCCCGGCCGCCAATTTATCGATGGTGAGTTGTAAAAATTGCATCCCGCGATTCTGCTTGGTAAACACATCACTGGAACCGGTAATATGTTTCAATATTTCCGCTATTTCACTGGCTTTTTCATTTAAAACGGCAAGATCTGAACCAAATAATTTAACTGCCACATCGCCGCGTGTGCCCGTCAGCATTTCTGAAACCCGCATTTCTATCGGCTGGGTAAAACCAAAAGCAATGCCTGGGGTTTGCGCCATGACTTTGCGAATCTCTTCAATTAAGGCTTCCTTGCTCTGCATCCGCCATTGTTCTTTGGGTTTAAGCACTAAAAACGTATCGGTTTCATTGAGGCCCATAGGATCAAGACCCAGTTCATCAGCGCCCACCCGAGAAACGATGGTGGCTATTTCAGGAATGTTGTTGCGCAGGCTCTTTTGGACTTGACCATCCAGTGCCACTGATTGCGACAGGGTAATAGACGGCAGTTTTTCCAGCTGCAAAATGATGTCGCCTTCATCCATGGTCGGCATAAAGGTACTGCCAATTTGGGTAAATACCATTACAGTGACAGCCAACAAAGCGCCTGCGGCTATAAATACTTTTTTACTGTTACCTAGACACCATAATAAGGCAGGCTGATAAGCCTTTTGTAATTGCCTGGGCAGCCAAGGTTCTTCGTGGGACACTTCTTTTAGCAAATAGGAGGCGATCACCGGAATCGCTGTGAGCGACAATACCAGTGAACCACTAAGCGCAAAAACAATGGTCAAAGCCACCGGGGTAAATAATTTGCCTTCCAGTCCTTGCAAAGTCAGCAACGGTAAAAAAACAATAATAATAATTAAAATACCTGAAGTGACGGGCCCTGCAACTTCTCGGGTTGCCCTGTAAATGACATGCAGGCGCGGCAAGCGTTGGGCCGTTTCGACGTTGGCCAGATGCGTGATGAGATTTTCAACCACGACTACGGCGGCGTCCACCAGCATACCGATAGCAATAGCCAGCCCACCCAAACTCATCAGGTTTGCCGACATGCCCATATAGTTCATCAGGATAAAGGTGAATAAAGCCGCCAGCGGCAAGGCCAAGGCAACAACCAAAGCGGCACGTAAATTACCCAAAAATAAAATCAGCAACACCACCACCAACGCTATCGCTTCCAGCAAAGCATGCAAAACCGTCTCCACCGCCTTGTCAACCAGATTACCGCGATTATAAAAGACTTTGGCTTCAACGCCTTTTGGAAATCCCAAGCTAATTTTAGCCAATTTTTCCTCAATACCGACAATCGTTTGTCTGGCATTAGCGCCGCGCAAACTCAGCACCAGTCCGGTCACGGCTTCGCCTTCGCCGTTTTTACTTACCGCGCCATAGCGCGTTAAGGCACCGATTTTAACTTCCGCAACATCACCTATCGTAATGGGCGTGCCGTTTTGATTATCAATGACGATAGTATTGACATCAGCCAAGGTCTTGATTCGGCCTTCGGCCCGCACAATCAAGGCTTCTTCGCCATCGGTCATACGGCCCGCCCCGTCATTACGGTTATTGGCTTGCAGCGCTTTCATCAATTGCTCGATGCTGATGCCTCTGGCTGATAACCGGGTATTATCGGGAATCACCTCAAAGCTTCTGACCATGCCACCCAGGGAATTAACATCGGCAACACCTGGAACCGTCCGGAGCGCCGGACGGATGACCCAATCCAGTAAATCACGGCGTTCCATCAGACTTAACCCGCCGCCTTCCACGTTAAACATAAACATTTCACCTAAAGGCGTCGTCATGGGGGCAATTCCCCCTTCGACGCCCGCAGGTAAATTACCCCACATCGTATTCAAGCGTTCGGCAATTTGCTGACGCGCCCAATAAATATCCGTGCCTTCAGCAAAATCAATCGTAATGTCCGTTAAGGCGTATTTGGCAATGGAACGCAACATGGTCTGATGCGGAATGCCCAGCAGATCGACCTCTATGGGCGTGGTTATTCTGGCTTCAACCTCTTCAGGCGTCATGCCGGGCGCTTTAACGATAATCTTTACCTGTGTGGGAGAAACCTCGGGAAAGGCATCAATAGGAATATTTTTAAAAGCATAGTAACCGCCCCCAGACAGCAGCAATACGAATATCATGATCAGTAGCCGCTGACTCAGCGCAAAGCGAATCAGGTTACTCATTATTCAGCACTCCCCAATCCCAACCATTTGGCTTTTAGCGCCACAGCGCCTTTAACAGCAATGTCCTCGTCACCGGTAAAAGCTCCGCTAATAACCGATTCCTCTCCCTGTTTGCCTATCACTGTTGCCGGACTGACTTTAAATCCTGCCTGATTGCGGATAAAAATAAACGCTTTGCCTTCATTTTGGGCAATGGCGGTATTGGGTACTTTAAATGCACCGTTTTCACTGGGGCGAACAATCTGGGTATTGATGGTTTGACCGACACGTATAGAAGATTGAATGCCTTTTATGCTCGCCCGTGCCAGTAGCGTCTGGTTTTTTGGATTAACGCTTTGACCTAATAAAGTGATTTGTGCGGTGACCTGGCTATTTTCAATCAGAACCTGATCACCGACTTTAATGCTGCCTATGCGTTCATGAGGGATATTGATCTCCAGCCAAAGTTCGTTCAGACTGGCAAGGCGATATAACGGTGCCAATATATCGACTCGCTCTCCAGCAACAGCCATACGGTCAATAACGGTGCCTGAAATAGGCGCATGGACGTTTAGCAGACTATTTAACTGGTGGGTTTTGCCCAGACTATCAATTTCGCCGTCGGACATGCCTGCTATTTTTAGAAGTTGCTTGCGCTCATTAACATCGTAGACAAAAGCATTATATTGACTGCTGGTTTCCTGCCAGCGTCTTTCGGCAATAACACCTTCTCCCAGTAGTTTTTTATCGCGTTGGTAAGCCAACGAACCTAATTTCATATCGCTGACTGATTTAAGATACAGGCGCTGCATGGACAGCAGATCAGGGCTGTTAAGCTGGACTAAAACGTCGCCTTTTTTTACGTTATCGCCTATCGCCGCATTCAGTTTAGTAATTAATCCAGCCTGGGATGCGCTGACAATATACTCCTGGGTGGGTGGAATCACCACTTTGGCAGGCGCGGTTAATACCGGAACTTGTTTGACAGTCTCCAGTTTGCCCAAGGTAACGCCGAGGTTATTGAAATAATCTTGTGATATTTGAATAGTATTTTCAGCGGATACCGGTGGAAAAAACAGCACTACGCTCACTGTAAAACTTAATAGCAGTAAAAATGAATACGACTTCATGGCATAACTCCTACTGCCTGGTTATAAAGTGCCTTATCCCGCTGTAACATGACGGCACGTTCTTTAGCATTGAGAATGGCTTGTTGTGTCCGGGACTGGATTTTTAATAAATCCAACAGATTAATTTCACCCACGGAAAAAGCCAGCTTAGTCATCGTTAACAATTCCTCGGAAACCTTTTTCTGTTCATTGGCCGTGCCCAGTTCGACCCGGTTAACTTCCAGATTATGTTCAGCTTCATGATGTGCCAGTTCCAAATCACGGTAAAGTTGTTGACGTTCAGCGATCAGTTTGTTCAACTCGACATTGACAGCCGCAATGTGCGGTTGTACATGTGCGCTACCGCCAAAAGGGACGATTACGCCAACATTAAACATTTCAGCATGATTACTGCGCGGATCATAACCTTCATCGCTTAATATTCCAGCGACGACATTGGTTTGCCCCGAACCTATTAATTTAATGGAATTAATTTCAGCTTGTTTACGTTCAATCTGACTATTGACCGCAATCAGGGTAGGATGGTTTTGTTCGATTTCTCTGAGCGCCACCAGATTTTCTTCATAAATAGCCGGCACTTTATTCGTTTGGGTAATAGAGGTATACCGTTTGCGCACATGCATTAATTCCGCTTCAGCCATTGTGTAAGCTGAACGTTTTTGCAACAACTCGGTGGTCGCCAATAATTCATCCGCGCGTGGCAAATCCCCTAATTCAACACGACGCTTAATGGTCGCTAATAATTGCCCGTAAATGTCCAGCTCCGCTTGCGCCTGCTCATAACGTATTTTTGCCAAGGCCATATTCCACAGGGCAATCCTGACCAATCCTGCAACCCGCAATTTAATCGCCCCCGCTTGCAATTCAGCGCTGCTTTCAGCCTCATTGGCCAGCTTATGTTGTGCGTCACGCTGACCAATATTCCATAGCGGCACCTGCACCATCCCGGTACCATAATTCAGTTTAAAAGTGGACATTGACTGATAGCCAAGGCTCGCTTGTGCCGAACCGGCTGTCCAGCTTTTACTGCGTTCCGAAATGGCAGCGGCTTCTTCTTCCAAAGCCGTAAGCCAAGTTACATCCGGGTATTTTTGCATGGTTAAATCAACGAGTTTAGGTAAGGTCAGGGTTGAATCAATGACAATGGGATCAAGATGATCAACGGCCTGTAAATCATAATCTCGCCCCCATTCCGGGGATTCTGAACGGGCAGAATGGGGAACAAGCGACAACATTGTCAGCAAAAAAACAGCATGGCCAAGCAGGAGCCTGGACACACGTTTTCTGAAAAGGTTCGAAGAAAACATAAGATAAGCTCAATGCGGTTGTAACCGCGTTATTGGAGAGACACGTAAATTAGAGCTGTTTAAAAAGACACGGGCCATCGCATCCCTACAAAACGAAGGAAAATTTAGTGCGCAGGAGGAGCGCGTGGCGGGGGCGATGGAATCAATAAACGGTAAACTGACTGCTGTGACTGTGGCGAAAAATGAGTGTCGAACCGGAAGGCTGCGGCGTTAAAAGCAAGAGCCTGCTGCGGCAGAAAATAGTCGCTGGCTGAATCGGCAGGGTGATTGGTTTGGCTTTGCTTAACGCCCGTATCAACGGCGACAATCATACCGTCTACAGAGACGTGGTGCGGCAATGTCTTATTCTGAGCGAGTGGTGTATTATGTTCAGCGCTAATGTGCTCAAGACCCGGAACATGCAAACCTGGCTTTAAGCTATATTCACGCGCATGGGCATGAACCAACGGTGCAATAAATTGCAACAGTGTCAGAAAAACAACCAGAAATTTGCGGAGTGTTGAAAACATGCGGACAATGCTATATTAATAAGAAACAATTAACAACCTGACGACTAAAGTTAACTGTTGATTATAAGCCCAAATATTAATTGAACCTGAAAAATTTGCTTAAAGCGGATTTACATTTATCCGAAGGATGCATCGCTTGGATACCGGTGCATGACTTTACCCTTTAATTTAACCCGGTGATTGTATGAATAAATATACCAGTATTATTGCTTTTTGTTTAATTGCTTTATCACTAAGCCTGGGCGGCATGTCGGACGCAGATGCCAAACGTTTTGGTGGCGGCGGTTCTTTTGGCGGGCGCTCTTCTTACAGCACGCCCTATAAACGCTCGGCAATACCGCCAAACCGTTCCGCCAGCCAACAACAAGCGACCGCTCAAAATCAGGCCGCCAGACAAGGCATGGCCAATCGCGGCGGCTTAATGGGCCTGTTGGGTGGTTTGGCATTAGGGGGCTTATTAGGCTCGCTGTTCTTTGGCGGCGCTTTTGAAAACTTTAACCTTATGGATATTCTGGTGTTGGGCGGGGTGGCTTTTTTACTGTATAAATTATTTGCCGCCAGGGCAGGTGCCGCACAACGACCAGCATATAACCGCACTGCAAATAATGATGAGGCACAGCAACCGGTTCAAAGCCATCCGGCTGGTTTTAATACGGATATTTTATTCCATAAAGATAAAAAATCGTCAGCGGATTCGCAGTTTCAAACCTCTACTGACAACAACAATCCCGTCGCAGTTCCAGAAGGCTTTGACCAACAGGCCTTTTTATCGGGCGCTAAAATAGCCTTTACCACCCTGCAAAAAGCCTGGGATGACAAGGATTTTGCCGAAATCAGGGGCTTATCAACGGATAAGGTATTTTCTGAAATCCAGGCGCTAATCAAAGCATCCGCCACTGAAAACCACACAGATATACTCAAACTGGACGCCGAACTATTGGAAATCAGGGAAATCGGTTCAGAACTTGAAGCCGTCGTGTTGTTTGACGCCATCATGCGCGAAGACATCAACGCTCAAACTGAACAAATTAGAGAAGTATGGCATTTTGTAAAACCTAAAATCAGCCTCCAACCCAAATGGCTGTTAGACGGCATTCAGCAGTTGGAAGATTAAGTGCCGAATCCGCCACAGCCGAATACTGCGTAATTGGATTCACTGGTAAATTATTAAGTTACAGTTACTCCAAAGAGGGCCAGGTCATGCAAATATCATTAGAAAATAATAACTTATCGTTGCAACAGTTATATCAAATTGTTGCCCGTTTTTCTGTAGAGCAACAATTAGCGATTGCCGATCATATTAAGAAGCAAGCCTTGGCGGTAAAGTGGAATCAATTCGCGCAAACCATGCCTACTGTTGAGCCTGACATTTCCGAGCAAGAAATTATTGAGGAAGTAAAAGCAGTTCGAGCAGAACGCTGTGAAAAATAATATAAAAATTATTTTTGATGTAAACATTTGGGTCAGTACTTTTATTAGCCCTAATATGGAAAAACAGGTTCAAGCCATTATTTTGCAAGATGAAGTGGAAATTATCGTCTGTAGTGAATTACTTGAGGAGCTTAAGCAAACTTTGCAACGGTCTAAATTTAAAAAGTATTTTTCTTCTGAAAGGATACTGCTAGCGATTGATTTGGTGGAGCAGTCATCAACCTTTATTAATCTTAAATCTGTTGTCGAACTTTGTAGAGATCACAAAAATGATTATCTGCTTGCCTTGGCTAAAGATGCTCAGGCTGATTTTCTACTAACAGGTGATAAAGATTTATTGGTGCTGAATCCGTTTGAAAAAACACAAATTATCAAACTGTCTGAGTATCTCGAACAAGGAATGGTTTAGTTTATCAAAGTCATGTTGGGCAACATCTTTTCGTTGCCCAACACTCAACGATCAAAATCAAAATATCGAGAGATTTCTTCAATACCATTCGTGCTTTCCAACATGAAAATGTCGGGCACGAAAAGATGTGCCCTATCTACCAGGCTCCCATGCCGGTCGGGGTTTGCAAGAACCAATGGAGTCAAAATCAATTCAATCGTCGAGTAGACCGGTTTCTCTCAATGAAGTCTCCTCTTCCATCTGTCAACACTTTTGTTGGTACGCTTCACCGCACGCGGCTACCACGTGATCGCAGACAGTTTCGCTGTGCATCATCGATTGTCACCAAGCCCCTCACAGAACCGTGCTGGCGCTATTAACGCACACGGCTCCTCATTAGAACCCTTTCGCAAAGTTAGAACAGACTGACCATGATTCGCGGTGTCGGCAATGGATAACGCGCTTGTTATATGGTCAAGCCTCAGGGGCAATTAGTTCACGTTAGCTGCACGCATTACTGCGCTTCCACACCGTGCCTATCAACGTCGTAGT
>JBAXXH010000068.1:0-19468 GCA_037127995.1 Methylococcaceae bacterium
TAAGGTCTTGAGTTACCATCGGGCATTACGTGAGTGATTAATCCTTCCAGTCAAGTAATGCCCCGTTTGATTGTGTTATTCACTTTGTTTGCTGTCAAGAAAAAAAGACCAAGCTTGGGAATTATTATCTACCCTCGCTTACTCAACCCGCTTAAACGCCGGAGGGCTCCAGCACCCATCCAGTACATCGCCCTTAGATGCATACAAGCGCCAGATTCAAAAGAGTCTGGAAGAAAATTTGCGAGCACTCATGCTAAATGAAAAAAAGGTTTTGCCGATAAATTCTGCTCGAAGTTCGAGTAACACAGATAATCCTAGAAAAATCATTTGATCCACGAAAAACACGAAAAGCACGAAAATATTCAGAGATACAAAATTGTATGCAATTTAGCATTAACTGTCACTCAACCCCCAGCGCCTTAAAAACAGCATCAACCGGATCAGAATAAAAACTGGTTTGAAATTTAGCAAATAGCTCGCCTCTGACGGTTGGAATATCGCTAACACTGGCCATTGGCAATAATATCCGTTTAGCGCCTGAATCAAAGGCCATTTGCAGGGTTTCCGCCAAGTTTTCAACCGGGATAATGTTCCCGCCTAACGTCATGGTGCCTAAAACAACCATTTGGCTTTGCACTGATTTATTCAAGACACCGGAGCAAAAGGCAATAAAACCTGCCATGGTCAAGGTGAGTGAGGGGCCACTATTGTGCAATTCAATAAGATGCAAATGATAGTCGTGGTCTGCCGCTTTTGCAGATCCGCTGACTCTGGAAATATTGCCTTTGTAATAATCAAAGCCCACTCTTATGGCTTCTTTGGCCTGAGTGTTACTGCCAAAACCGGACAGGTTAAGTTTGCCGTTACCTGGGGTCATTTGTGTTTCAATTCTGAACAAGCCCAAATGATCTTTTGCGCTTTGGGAAATGGTATGCAACACACCGGGCTTTAACGCACCTTCAGGAATCAACTTGTCGCCGCCTTGTTCAGGGACATTAACAAACTTTTCTTCCATGGTGTCCTGGTCAATATAACTAAAATGCACGTCAAAAAATTCCATGCCGCCAATCTTTTTCAATTGTTCTTTTACCCTGCGACGGGTCTCCAAGGCATATTCAAGGCATTGGGCAACAGCCGCTTTATCGTAATCGCCATGAGGATAGAGAAGCTTTAATAACCCGGATACCGTGCGCCTGACGGCAATGGTGTCACGTTGGTTCAGGTTGTTGCCCAGCTTGAAATATTTATCGATAGCATCGGAGAAACTGCGTTTCCGCATTTCCCGCATAAATTCGGCTAAGTAATCGACAATCAAACCATATTGGTTAGTAAAGAACTCCGGACGCATTTTTGGTATTTCCCAGCCTGGAATATAGGCATGGAAACGGTCAAAAAATGCAGTGTCAATCATCACTTCCGGAAAGGGTGTTAATAAGTGACTGGTTTTAACCAAGGTATCCACCGATTGGTTAATGTTGCCGACAAACACCATACTGGCAGAAGCAACCACCGAATCACGACCTCTGGCAAAGGAACCCGAAGCCATAAAGTCTTTCATGATCTGGATGCCGTCTTTATCCTTAAAAGAAATGCCGGCCACTTCATCAAAAGCGACGACATCCCATAAACCGACCAAACCTATCGATTGTCTGGCCAGATTATAAAAAAGATTGGCGACCGTGGTTTGACCACCGGAAATCAAGATACTGTTGGGACTAACTTCCTTGTAGATGTGGCTTTTCCCTGTACCTCTGGGCCCCAACTCGCAGACGTTATAATTATTCTCAACGAAGGGAATCATCCGTGCCAGCAAATGCCATTTTGCCCGTTCAGTAAAATGCGTGGGTTCCATACCGGTGGAGCGTAGCAATACATCCAGCCATTGCCCCGCATCAAAAGCCTTACGCCCTTCAAACAAAGCCTCCATATCCATATTGGGCATTTGAATGGGCTTTAATTCGGTAATTTGAAAGGGCGATCCCGCCTGTCCTTCTTCAAAAACATAATGCAAAGTGATAATGCACCAGATACCGCCAGCCAACAATTTTTCATAATCTTTAACATTACGGTCAGAAATTTCAACGCCTTTAACACCCAGATTGGACAAAATGGCTTCATAAACATCACGCCGCTCATTGAGCTTGACGGTAACTTTATCAATCACCTTGTAACTGCCACTTTCCCTTACTTTTGACTTAATCTTCTCGGCTTCATCGGGGCGTACATAGTTCTCTGCCAAAATACGTTTGACGCTAATCAAGCCTGCCTGAATAGTCTCTTCGTCGTCACTGGCACAATACATACCAAGCAAGTATTCCAGCACATAAACCGGGACATTGGCCCCTTCCTTAATCAGCTTGGTCAAATCCTTGCGAACCACCTTACCCGCGAAACTTTGGTTTAACAAAGTATCCAGGCTTGTGTCCTTAACGGTTGCGTTTGCGGTGTCGTTCATCATCATTCCTAAAAATCGTTACTGAATGCCAGATCAATCTTTAATGGCACTCGTAATATTTCCACTTGGGTTGTTGCATCTCGGACAACCAGATAATAATCTTTGTTGCGGTCATAAGACCCCGACAACACCGTCAGCAACACGGAACGTTTACGTTCTTCAAGCAGTTGCGAGCTACTGTCAAAGGTAATGGTTTGCCCATCACTGATAGACTGGTCACCATTGCGTAAAGAGACCACCAGTGAGCGTGGCAATATTCGTTCAGAAACTGCCTCGTTTTGAATAAACTCAAAACGCTGGGTGTTGGTGACGACCTTATTGGACGCGCCCAACAAACTGATACTGACTACCTTGGTTTTAGCCAACTCCGATTCTGTAGAATGGATAGTAATAACGGGGACAATAATCTCCTGGGGCATGGCACTGCCGTGGACAAAGCGTGCGCCGCCGGTAAAATGAAACCGGCGGGCACCTTTGGGTATCCAAAAATCAAGACTGCCTTCCGGTTCTGTTCCGGCTGTTAAACCGGTATTTCCAGACCAGGCCTTATCGTTGCTACCAAGATTTTGCCCCAATAAATAGCGCTTTTTTGCCAGCAACGTGCCTTCAGGTTTTTCAGTCAGTGCCGATTTGTCGGCTTCTTCCAGTGCGGCTTCCTGATACATAAAGCCATGGTCGGCAGTCACCAAGACATTATAGCCGTTCAGACTATTGATGATAAAACCCACCAACCGGGCAAGCTCAATAATGGTATCCGCCGCCGCCTCAAACGTCTTGGTCTCGGAAGACTGTTTATCGCCAATTAAATCGATGCGGTCATGGTAAACATAGATGAGTCGACGGTCACGAACGAACTCTCTACCTTTATCCTTGCCCAATGCCAACAAATCTTCGGCTTTAATGGCAGTACCGGAAAAAGTGTCTAAATAAGCACTGCGTTGCTCCGTTGTAGACACGGATTTGCCATCAGCCATAAGATCCAGATTACTGTTTATTTTATAGGCTAAAGTCTTATGGGGTAACAACGACGCCATGCCCAAGCCGGTATAACTGGGCAATACCCCTAACTGGCTTGATAGGACGGCTTTAATCCGGCTCTTGCTGTTGATGGCCTGAACCAGTTCTTCTGCCACCTCAAAACGAAGCGCATCAGAAATAATGACAAATACCCGTTTAGTACCTTTATCAGACAAAGGCACGACGCGATTATCAAAAAAGTGTTGCTGATTATTAATGCCGGGTATCTGCCAAGATGACAGCAAGCCTGTTTCACCCTCTAAAACCTTGCCCCAAGCGGAACTTAACTGAGGGATAAACCAGCCTGAATAAGTTGCTTCAATACGCTGTTTTAATTCATGCAATACCGCCCAACCCATAGGCTCGACATACTCGGTTGCCCGGTTAAAATGCCGATAAAGCTGGTCAAAACGAAATAACTCATCCCGATAGCACGCGTAGCCCGCTGCACTGGAAGCAAAGCTAAAGCCCTCTTTATACTTATCCTTTAGCATTAAAAAGTAAATAGCCGCTTCCAGTGCATCGTAACTGGCGGCCAAAGCCCGGTTAACATCATTAACATTTGCCAGAATCTGGTTTGCCCAATGACCATCCCTACGCCGTGCAATCAGGGTGAGCACGGAATCCATGGCAGCTCCAGCACTTCCCAGAATCCGGTCTTTCAAATCACTGATAATACGGCGTTCAACTTCCTCAAACGTCATCACCTCAGCCAGGTCATCGGCAGACAATCCGGCCAATAATTGACTGAGCTCCAAGTCACGCCCTATTACCCCTGTAATCAGGTTATAGCTGGCATAGTGCGCCAAATCTGACCGCCATCGTGAAGCAAATACCGACGCATTGGCGGCAAGGTTTCGCTCAGGCAGAACAAAATGCTTGAGTGATTCCAGTGGCTCACCCAGCAATGAACGGGCAAAATCAGTCACCAGAATACGGAACAGCAAGTCGCGTAAACCCGGTTCAGCCTCAGCGTACCCCAAGTGGATTTTTACCAACTGCCAAAAGGCATCTTCCAGGTCATTGGCGATAATGTCCTGCCATATTTTCGGCTGAACATTGAGATTGACTTCACCGTCGCTAACCAAAGCGGTAAACAAGCGTTGCAAAATGGAGAACAGTTCAGGCTGGTCGGCACGGGTTAAAACCGCCAACATTTTCCGGTCAAGGTCGTCGGCACTATCCGTGGCAACCACGAGCCGTTTTAAGCGTTCAACCCGATCTTTGGCTCGTAAAAACTTGGCCCGTTCTTTTAAATGCCCGCGTAAAGTTTGCGAAACCAGCCCCAAATCATCCAGTAAAATAGACGTCGAGTCAGCTTTAAAGGGTTTACTCCGCAACCGAATATCCAATAACCAATCCTGGTCAGGATCGGGTTCTGGTTGGGTACTATAAAATAACCAATGCTGATCCGGCTGCCGTTCAACATCGATTTTAATTTGTAGCGCGGGCGCTTCATCCAAACGAACAACATAAACGTTATCCAAAACCAGATTATCTATTGTAGATAAAAACTCGCCTTCAGAATCATGCCAAAACACAATGGGATGCGAGGTAAACAAGTCCTTTAGCGAGTCGGTGATACGTTGTAGGCTCATGCGTAAATGTGCTTTAACCAAGTAGTCATTTGACTATAAAGCGGTTTTTTTGAATCCAGCAACTGATCGGTTACCGCTCGATAAAGCCCATGTCCAGGCTGCTTCTGCCAAGCCAGCCATGTTGCGACCTCCGCTTTACTGCGATGGATCGATTTGAATTTTTGGGGTTTAGGTAGCTCTTCGACTACGGACTGCGCATGTACAAAAAGAGCCTGTTCATTGTGATGGATACATTCCTTTAACCAATCTTCCAGCATACCTTCCTGAGTATTATCTGGCATAATCCATAAGCCGAAATCTGCCAAACCGTCATTGTGTTCAAAAATCAATCCGCTGATCGAATCCGCCTTAAGACTATAGCCGATTGGTTCGACGATCGCATTCACAAGATCGTAAGTGCGTTGATAGCCTCCATCGGGAGCGGTATCGGCATCAATTACTACTGCCAGGTTGATGAGGCTTCCATCTGCCAACTGTTTAAGCAGGTTTGGTAAATAATTGAACACGCCTTGTTTACTGTTATAAGTACCTCCCAACTCTTTCGGTGGTGCAACCTTTACATCCACTTGAAGATTCAGGGCTTTTAGCACCTCAATAAGAAAACCCTGGTCAGTTTCGCCTTCAACCAATAGAACACGGTCTTGATTGGCCACTACCGCACCTCCACGTCACTTTGGGTGATGCTATAAAGCGCCTCTTCGTCGAATACCGTGGCAATAACCCGGCCACGATCACTATCCCGAACACTCTTGCCAACACGAAACAACACACCATCAATGTCCTTACGATCAATGGCAACCTTGGAAAAACTCTCGATGCAATCCCAACTGTGCGTGGTGGCAAATACCTGGATGTCCAACTTTTCAGCCATTTCAAACAATAGAGCCCAGATTTTTTCTTGAACACTGTAATGCAGGCCGTTTTCAAATTCGTCAATCAGAAAAAATCCTCCTTTGGCGGAAAATATCTTCAGTGCTAATTGCAATATACGTAACACACCATCACCCAGACTGTTCAACGGCACAGGCTTGGGAATATTTAACATTTTAACTATCGCGCTGCGCCGAAAACGATTTGGCGCATCTTCATTACGCACAAAAGTCAGATTCTCAAACTCCGGCGCAATAATACGCATAGCTTGTTTCACTACATCTTCATATTCTGTCAAAACAATCTTGTCCCACTCGTCAGCAAGTTCATCTGGTGAAACAAACTGGGTCGGGATAACACTACATGAAATAACATTAGCGAACATGATTGGATTAATAGGGAATTTAGATCGTGAATCCAGTGAATCCAGTAAAAATGGAGGGTATGATTTTCCGCCTTTAGTAATTATCAAAGCTTGAGTCACTTCACCCAAAAACTCCTGTAATTCAGGCTTTGATAGGACTTGGCGCCGAAAGCGGGTACTGATCTCTCCTGTTGCATTAGTAATGGTTTCTTCGGACTCTGATATAAACGCATGCTCAATACGCAAGATGTTTTTTCCGTCTTCGAAGCTTCCAATTTGGATTGCTTTCTCACTATCAGTCGGAAATTCTCTACCAGTAAAAAAGTCTTGAAAAGGCACACTTGCATCTTCGGTTTGCACGTCTTTTCTGAAGCGAACTTTTTCGCCGTGTTGTGCCGAAATTGTTTCCAGCAGCACCCTCTGACCATTTCCTGCATAAATCCTCAACGCCTCCAGCACCGAGCTTTTGCCGGAATTATTTTTGCCTACGATCAGGTTAACACGACCCAATTTGGCGACCTCGAAATCAGCCAAGGTTCTGAAATTCTTGATAACTAGCGACTTAAGCATGTTAATTTTCCTATTCTTCGATCAAAATTATTCATCTTTACCACCCGTCACCGCCTTCACTTCCGCCAGCAAATCACCAAACTTGCCGTAGTTGACTTTTACGCCGTCATCCAGGTCTAGCTGGATGCGCAGGTCGGCGTAGTGTCGAAGCTTTTCGTCAAAGCTGAGTAGTTCGACGTATTTTTTCCCGAGCTTGTCGATGTCTTTTCCCAGTTTGCTTTTTGCAGCATTGGAAGTCGCTGCGTCTGCATCTTTTTTCAGCATGTCGATACGCGACTGGATTTTTCCGGTCAGTGGCACAACGTATTCGGCTCGCATTCGGGATAGTGTGCTTTCGTTGTAACGGTGCAGGTAAACCAACGCCTGAAAGGCACCTTGTTTACCGCTGGAGAACAACCAATAAATCGGGCGTTTCTTGTAGGTTTGCAGGTGATTTTTGTAGAAGCTGCCGGCAATATAACGGCGGATGGTCTCCTGTGAAGTTTCATTGCCTTTTTGACTTAAACTTGTCGCCAGCCAAGCCCTGTTTTCTTCCAGTGTTTCGGCATCCCATATTGCCAGCAGAAACTCGTTGAGTCGGTTGGCGGCATCGTCTTCAAACCAGAGTTCGCCAGTAATCGGCACAATGCCGTCAACATCGGCGAGGAAAGTGTTATAGCGGTTGGGCTCAAAACCGACATTACCAGCGTGAGCGTAGATTAAACCCGGTTCATCCAGGCTATAACGCCCCATCATGCAACCGATGGCGTAGGAAATCAGCCGTTGGCTGTCTTTTTCGCGGTCGGCGCGGGCGAGAGTGATTTGCGCTTCGGGAACTTCGGGGGAAAGTTCATTTTGTAGGCCGTAGGCTTCGATGAAGAGGCGGTTGTTTTCTTCTTCCAGACGTTTCATTTCGACGATGGCGGCGCGGTTTTGCGTTTGCCACCGGTTGAAGCATTGTTCGAGGTTGGTTGATGCGTAGGTTGGGTTAGCGGCTTTATCGCGTAACCCAACATCGGTCGCTTCGGTTTGTTGGGTTACGCTATCGCTCATCCAACCTACGGGCTCAAAAGCGGCTTTTAAGGTAGTTTTTTTTTGGCGAATCAAGGGTAGCGCAGTGAAATCCCATGAGGTTTCGTAATTATTCCAATCTGTTTTTGATATTTCAATTAACCTTATTACTAAACCAGATTGAACGTCAGATGAAAAATTTAAAACGGGAAGTTTTGCTATTTCACCAACCGTAAAATTCAAAGTTTGGCTAACTGCTTTTGTTAAATGAGAAAAAGCAACAGAATTAAGATAGCCTAGCATTAAGTCTGGGTTTTCAGGATAAATAGCTACACTTGCACTATTGAGAGTAAATCCTTCTGGATACCATCGCGCATTGAAATTACCAGATGTAATTTTCGTCCATGATAAGGAAGGTAAAAAATAAAGTTTAGCGTTATCATGCCTAAATCCTTCTTCTAATTGCATTTCAGCAATATCAATATCAGAATACTTTAAAACATCCGTCTGATTTCCATACCATTTCCTAAAATCACCGCCTTTATTATGAGGGTAATATTTATATTGACTACGTTTTGTTTGGTTTATACCAAAAAGTTGAGTATCAACCTCATGCCACCTCAAAATATATTTTCCATTTTTACCTGTTGATATTCCTGTCTTTGGAGGCGACTTTTCATCAATCGACGGATTATTGGTGAAAATTCCCCTGAATTTCTCACTCACCCAATAAGCCACAGGACTACCTGAAATTTTCTTAAAATTATCGGGTTTGGCGGTGTAAAACCAACCGCAATTAGGATTTTTAATGGCTTCTAATGTTTTGGGGGCTTGATTCTCATGCCCTTTGAAATCCGACAATTTGATGTAACTGCCTGTGTAATTTGGAACATGAGCTTTGCCCAGTGTAAAAGTACAAATTGGAACGGTTGCACCGTCAAACCCCGAGTATTCAAGCTGTATCAAACTGCTCAGCGTTGCATTGTCAATAAAATGCATCCGCAATTCTTGATGAGACGAAATAAACATCCAAACAAACGGCGACATAAAACCAAGTTGCCCAGACTCATTTGTTAGTGACAAACCCCGAATCATGAACGCTGAAAACAGGTCTTTTTCAAAGCCTTTGTAATTTTCTTTTAAATAGGATTTTAACAAAGGAGTTAGATATTTATTGCCCATATACGGTGGATTAGCGACCACCGCATCAAACTGCATCCCTAAAATGACCGCTTGCCTAATAAACGGGATTAACGTAGTAGCAGCGATTGTCTGAAAGTTATCGCCCTCGGTAGTCAAGGCTTGCAATTGCGCCAATAAGTCCTTTAACGGCTCAGTGTGTTCAACGGGCACTTGTATCAAGGAACCTAGCGTTTGTGCTTGCTGAAACAACGCCAGGGTATTTTTGATGAGTTGATAGTTGCTGTCGTCAATAACCTGAATCAAGTCGGTTTGTGGCTCATCAAACAGCGAACTGGTCACGCCTATGTTACTTTGCCCGTTTAAGTCCAGCTGTCGCCATAACAGTGGCAGGTTCAGGTTTTTGCTGGATTGAAGCGAATACACATTAATCTTGGGCAGCTCATCAAATAACCGGCGGTCATCGGCGCGGGCTTTCATCAACAAGGCAAAGCCCGCCAGTTGCGCGGCGCGGTCGTCGATGTCCAAGCCGTAGAGATTTTTTTCCAGAATCAGACGGGGAATGCTGCGAAGCTGGTAACCGCGTTCCAGATAAATCGCTTTTAACACATCATAAGCTTCTACCAGAATATGCCCGGAACCGCAGGCCGGATCAATGACGGTGATGGTTTCCGGGTTTAGCATGGTGAAATCCAGTCAGACAATAAAAACAATTCGATATTCGGTACACGACTAAAATCCGTATCATTGGTCAGAATGGTGGTGCATTTTTGCGTTAAAGCAGTTGTTGCGTGAATCGCATCAGGAAGTTTTAGATTTATTTGTGCGCGAGTTTTAGCGGTTGAAAGCAAAATTCTGTCATTGATAGGCACAACATCAAGATAATAGCTTGGCAATAATGCTTCACGATAAGTTTTTACCAAATCTATTTTATTTTGTCTAAACGGTAAAACTAAACATTCTGCCAAACTCAAACTGCTGGTAACGGCTGAAAATTCACCTGCCAAAAGTCCAGAGAACACATCTTTCAATTCAACATCCCAAGGCGCAATGCCTTCGAGTGTGTAAATAAAAATGTTCGCGTCAAAATACACTTTTTTACCTTGCAAACCTTGCCTTATTTTTCCCACGCATCACGCTCCGCATGGATAAAAGCATCAATTTCAAGCGCATTTTTAAAGCAGCCTTTCCCTTTTCCAATCAGTTCTAGCAAAGTGCGCGGTTGTTTTATATTTTCGAGTGATTCAAAAAAGGCATCTGAAATCAACAAACTTTCATCGTGCTTTTTTTCAGACGACAGGCTTTTACGAAATTCCGAAAGGTCAGGAAAATTTTGATTTTCAACGGTAACGGGTTCGCCTTTGTCGTTTTTATACAAACTGTCATTTTCTGAAAATTCATCAGGTAATGGCTCAAAAAATGCGCCAGGCAGAGGAATACCCTTATCTTTTGCCAAACCAACAGGACGTGATTTATTTTGAAATTGAGTAATGAGTTCTTGTAGCCATTGAGAAGGCGTTTTACCTGCTTGCGCAGCATATTTCACCAGATTTTCGTAAGTGTTATCGTCTAATTCTAGTGTTTGCATGATGTTCTCCTATTCGGAAATTCTTTTGTTTATCAAAACTTGTAATTATTCGAGCCAGGCAATTTTATTGCCTGTGGCTCGTTCATAAAGCGTTTCAGGAGCGACATCAAACCCGCATGACCAGGCCAATGTAGGCCATTCATCAAGGTAAAACTGTTGAAATTCGCTCACGTTTTTTAAAGGCGCTGCAACAGCGTAACGTTTGATAAGATCCGACAAATCGACCACGCCTTCTTCACCTGTGTTGAACTTTAATTTAATTCGGTAACCACTTTGGTAGTTCGCTTCTGTAATTGCTATCATTATTTTTGCCTAAACTAAAGGGTTAAGTTTATGAAATTCTTTGGTATCCCACATGGACATCAATTCAGATTGATGTAACTCTGCCCATTCTTCAACCAAACCCCGCACTTTTGCGGGCATATTTCAGGCACAGTCAATCACTCCATTTCAAATTTGTTTTTCGTCTTCCGCGATTCGCGCGGCAATAAGCGCATCCAGCTGCGCTTGTACTTCGGGCGTTTGCTCAGCAGGTTCGATGTAATATTCCCATTGATTTTTTAAATCAGACGCCGGGTTTGCCATCGTCCATAAGCGCCCTACGCTATTTTGCACTAGGTATTTTACAATCCAGTTGGGTGTAAAAAGCTGGGTGGCAGCGGGAATGTCTTCAGATTTAACCACCTTACCGATGACCTGATCTTTTTTCTCGCTGATATAAAACTGATAAAGCCAGCCGACGATTTCGACTTCCTGCCAATCCTCTTCCGGAATGGCCGCAACCAGCTTGGCAATAACCGAATCGGTCAGTAATAAATTGTCGGGCAGCAGCAGTTCGGTTTCATTGTCGATGCGTTCAAACAGAAAAGGCATGACCTTAGCCAGCGCGTTGCATTGGGCAATCAGCGTTAAGCGGTACAATTCGCCGTCCTTGTCGCCTGCCAGTTTAAGAGCAATCACCTGTTGGGCATTAAGACCAGGCAGTCCGCCGTTTTGCGCCAGTTCTGCTGCCACGTTAAGTATTTCCGGCAAACCGCCTTCCCGGCTGGACAGCGCCCGATAACCGTGACTCAAGTAATCGTGAATTTCCATGTAGCGTAGAGCGGCAAAGCGGTTAAACCAGGTATAGGCCACCGCTTCCATGGTTTGAGTAAAGCCTTCTTTCTCAATACGGGTAATCAGGTTGGCCCGTTGCTGATTGATCTTGGCAGGCCAGGATTGTCCGGCAATGATGACAAAATCGCCACTCTTCTCGGCAGACGCAACCGCCAGCGAGCCGTTTTTTTCTGCGAGCCCGATTTGCTGGGCACGCGCAGTAACGGCGGCAATAAAGTCTTTACGGGCTTGTGGAGCGTAGGCTTTGAGTTTGGCTTTGTTCATCGGTTAAGGGTAAATGGCGTAAAAACCTGTTATAGGCTGCGGTCGATTAAACGGCCCTTGAGTTCTTGATAGGCAGGAAATGCCGTATCAAAACTGAGCAATTGGGCGTCATGTATTATTGCAGTGGCGATAATCAGACGATCTTGTGGATCTTTGTGATGTTCGGGCAGTGCCGGTGCCAAACTTGCGATGCGTGGTGTGACTGGCAGAAAGCGAACACATTGCGCGGCTTCCACGTCTTCCAGCCATTGTTCAAAATGGCAACCCAGATCAATTCGCCCATGCCGTACCAACCAGGCCATTTCAAAGCAAGAGATGGCGGAAACTGCGACATCGTCAGTTTTTTCAATCAACTCAATAACGGTTGCCGATAGTCGACCGGGAATCTGATTTGTCCACCAGTGCCAGATATGGGTATCCAGTACAATCATTCCGACAATCCCCAGTCCTCGGCAGAAAGTGTGTTCATGACATCACCCAGTTCTTTGACACGCCCGGCAAAATGCGGCGGCGGTGTGCGCTTGCGAACGAGTTGTGTTGGCGATATTTCATCCAGTGGCGATAGCACCACTTCAAGCCGATGATGCTGCATGGATTTAGGAACAGGAATAAATTCCGGGGCATCTTCGTAGACTTGACGGTATGCGCTCATTGGGGAACTCCTTTAAAATTTGATTGCTCGATATACAGCTCATCCCTCGCACAAGGCGTTGCATCGTCAACCTGACGACTATATCGTTTGAAAAAATCAGTCCATGTGGATATTGGCGCTTTAACAGGCGCGGTGTTCTCATCCAATGGCCAAAGAATTACTTCAACTTTTCGATGCTGAAACGCTACCGGTACCGGGATGAATGCCGTGGTATCATTAAAAACGAGTCTTTCCGGGTTCATGGTAATTTCTCCAATTAATCTTTTTATACTTGTGAAATACAGCGCTTTATTCATATAGCAAAATCCTGTAAACGCACAATATGACCCATGTTTTGCACTTTGCGCCAGTAGGCTTCGTCGGCAGTGATGAATGTTGATCCGGGGGTGTGTAAGGCAATGGCGTGGTAAAGTGTATCGAACAAATGATGCCGATAACGAATGGAGAGATCGATTGCTGTGGTATAAATCTCTGGCCCTTGGCTGATCTGGCATTCGACGCACAACAAATCAAATAGATCATCTTGGGCTTCACCGGGCTTTTCGCGGGCAAGTACAGCGGCCACTTCCGCAATAAAATGCGGCGGTTGCAGTAGTTGGATTTGCCCCGTGCCCACACTTTCCAAAATGATCAATGCCAAGTCGCAATCAGTTTCATTATCCCCGTTCTGAAAGAACCATTTAATTGCTACACTGGCATCGACCACCAAAATCATGGACGGCCTTCTTCCCGCGCGGCACTAAATTCTTCTTCGGTAATAGCCGGCGCATGCTTACGCCGTTCCAGTATATTTGCAATCGCATCGTGACTGCGTTGTTTACGCTGCGCACGTTCAACTGCTTCACGCATCAATTCGGAAATGACGGCACTTTTGTTTTGGCCTTTATAGGCTTCATTAAACGCATTTTTAACGTCATCGGGTACGCTGAAATTCATGGTAGACATAGTAACCTCCATTATTGTTGAAATCTTCAACAAATTATTGAATATTGTCGAGTAAAGAGCAACTTAATAATGATCTTCATTGAATCCGCGCTTTTTTACCTTCTTGCAAGGCAGTTAGTAATGCCTTCCTTAATTTAGTCAGGTAGGCATCGACTTCATCTTCTGTCTCCAGATAAGTTTTGTTGCTTAACTCTTGGGCACGAATCACTTTAACGGGTTTTTGCGGTATCGTAACCGTAACTCCAGCGCCAGTTTCTTTGATACCGGGTTCAGGCTGTTTTTGCGCGGCCGCAATGCTATCCATTGCCGCATCTAAATGGGTTCCCGCCCGCTCGGCCAGGTAACGAATTTGAGGAATACTGCTAAGTGCGGCAATACTGATTTTAAGTTGTTGCAGGGGTCGCAAGGCTTTATTGCGCAAGTCATCATTCGCATGAACCTGATTTAGCGCTGTTTCAATTTCGGCCAGTTTTTGTGCAATGGCGAGTAACGCGATTTCTCTTTCAGCGGCGGCCAGTTGTTGGTTGATGATTTCAACCGTGTTTAATAAGGACTCGATACTGTTGATTTGACTATAGGGCGCAGGATTGTCGCGAATGGAGGTCAATTGCTTGAGCGCATTAGCGGCGTTACTATCCTGTTGCAGGGCCTCTTGGTTGTCGTTAAAGGCGGTCATGGCCTCCAACATGCGTTGCCAGAGGGTTATCTGGGTTTTATAAAAACTGATGACATCGTGAATATCATCACTCAAATCAAGCCAATCGTCTTTGTTGGCAAGAAAGTTTTCAATAAATTCATAACTGTCCCGAATGGCTAATTGCTTGCCGATACGGATAATGGCTTGCTCTATAACCGCTTTGCCGGGGTGATATTTACCGGCGGCAGCATGGCTGATGTTTTTGAGTTCAGTTTGCCAGGCAGTAAAGCTGTCACGGGTATCGGTGACCAAACCGTCTTCCTCTTCCCTGGGTAATTTGGCAAAAAGTTCGCGGTGTAACTCTCGTGCGCGTTTAAGCGAAACACTATCGGCTGATTTGCGTTTGAGGATGGAAATCTGTTTAAAACGGACGGATTTGGTTAACGGGTCTATGGCTGCTTTGGGTTCAATATCAGATCCCTCGAACATTAATTTAATCTCGCCCGCCATATAAAGTCTGGCAACCAGCAGTACAATTTCCCATTCCGGTTTCCAGCCCCAAGGAATGCCGGTAAAACGGTCAATTATATCGGACAGTAATACGCGCTTTTCCGAGGCGGCCAATAACAGGTATTGGCGCAGCTCATTGACTGCCAAAGGGTTAAGGTCTTCGTTTTGGGTATTTTGCAGGAGTGGCTTAATATCATCGCCGGAAAGAACGGCTTTAATTTCAGCAACGGGGTCTGGTGTCTGATATTTAAGATAAGGCAGTTTGCTGTAGGTATTGGCAATCAAATAATTGACCAACTCATCTAACAGCGTAGTCGGATGCAGTCCGGCTTTGATGTCGGGCTTTTGCCCCAACACATAAAAATCACCGGTAGCCATGAGTGTGCCAAGCTGTTCGACCAAACGCAATTTTCGCTCTCGGTTTTCATCTTTACGGTCAGCCAGAATACGTTTTAATGACGGCGTCGCTTGGTCGGCTTTAGGACTGATAATGTATTTTTCGATTTGCAGGTAAAGTGTCAGTTCTTCATAAAGCCGCGTGCCTTCTGCCATGCGAATGATGGCTCGGCCTGTTGACTCGGTGCTACGTAGAATACAAGTTGCCTCGTGCATCCGGTCATAGTCATCACCCAAGGGACTGATAATTTCCAGGGTTAAGGCATGGTTAGCCGTTTTCCAGGGAGCGCCATCGAGTAGGCGGTTAAAGTCATAGTCGCCTTTAGAGACGCGATGCCGGACTTTGTTTTGACCTCTAAGAATGTCTTCAAAAATCAACTCGGACAGCAAACGCGTTCTTTCCGATGCCGAGATTTCTACATGACCCAGTTCACGGGCAACATCACGCTCTTCATTGGTCAGAAAAAACCAGAGATCACCGTTACGACTCACTAATTGTTGTTGCTCCAGTCTGGCCAGCGATTCCTGGATACGGCGTTTAAGACTGAGTTTATCGGCATCCACCTCATCAATACAGAGTGTTGCAATGTTATCGATGGTGGGCTTGATGGTTTCGCTAATGTAGCGGATTAAGAATAAGGCCTTGAGCAACTGGGTGTCGAAAGGTTCCAGGGCTTCATTAAAGGGGGCTTGATCTATGGACCTTTTGGCGACGCTATCAATAAAGCTGTCGATGGACGGATAAAAATCATAAAGCGGTATCAAGGCATTAACGGGCTTGTTGGCATTTTGCACAGCCGCAGATTGGAAAGCATCCAAAAGGGAACGCTCGCCACGCGACAGATGTTTACCGGTGGCTCCCACTTTGCGAATCGACTCAAAGATTTTTTGCAGTAATTGGAATTGATAAGGGGTAAACGGGTAATAGGCGACGAATTCAGCCGCATCCTTAAATCCGCGCAGATTGACAGTATTGCCCAGAAAAGACAGCTGGTTGTTAATGACATCGCCTTTTTGGGCATAAATATCCCGTAACTCGACATGGGCTTGTTCGGTTTTGGATAACAAACGCTCACCAATAACTTCGTCAGTATTGGAGCTGGCCAGGGATAACCGGGTATGAAAACGGGCTTGAATTTTGGAAAAGTCTTGAGTTCTGGCTTTATTAACTTCACCAATGGCCGCATCAATATCTTCTTGGCTGGTGACAATGACCCAAGCGCGTCCTTGGCACAGTGTGCCCAACTGCTCAACAATGGTTTGCAAGCTCAGCATCAACTGGGTGTTATCACCGATAAACTGCCCAACCTCATCGGCCAAAAATATGATTCTATGGTCGGCAGGTTGGGTGCCCAGATAATCACGCACCAGTTTTGCCAGCCCTTCAATGTTGATGCGGTAATCATCACGCGCTTTATCAAACCAACGACCGGCAGAGTCTTCCGTCATGCTCAGTGATTCGGCTAGCGAGGCAATCACTTCATCACGCAAAAAATCGACGGCATCGCGCTCTTGTTCCCAAGTATTGCCGTTTCGGGTCTGGAAGATTGATTTAAACGTGTCATAAGCGCCTTTGGCAATCAGGTAACGCTCCATTTCAGCAATGTGAGGTGCATCACCACAAAGCCCCTGCTTTTCGTTAAATACACGCAGAAACACCTGAACAATGGCATCTCGGTCAGACTTTGCATCGGCCTTGGCGTCGATATTAAACAAAATGACATCGGCTGTGCCTTTAATGGCCTTGTGGATATCGGCCAACAACAGCGGGTCTTTGATTTTGTGTTCGTCAAAAAAATCGGCCGCTCTTTTATAGTTACCGGTTTTGGGGTCAACTGCCTCTCTATTTTCCAATAGATAAGACAGTATTTTGATGTAATGTGATTTTCCTGATCCAAAAAATCCGGAAACCCAGACGCCCACGCGTGCGGTAATGGTGGAATCTTTGGGTTGTTCGGCGGCAGCCAGGTAAGCATCGAAAAACTTCCGAAAGTATTCGGTAAGCTGCTTGGTAACCACATACTCTTCCAATTCTTGCCAAATACTCTCGGCATCTAGTTGGTCAGCCTTGATGACGCCGTTGATTGGACGGTCGATAGGCTTGATAAATAGTTCCCTTATTTGCATGTCATTCTCTTAGGTTATTGTGCTTCAGGAACCAACCTGAAAGCTCGATAATAATGGTCTTCGGATAGTTTGTTAAACAGGCGTAGTGAATAGCCATCATAACGGCCGGGATAAAACATCAGTAAAGGTTTGCTACCCATTAAGGGATGTAGCGCAGAAAGCAGGGTGTGGGTTCTGAGCAGAGGATAAGCACTGCCGACACCACAAAGCATAAGCACATCGACGTTATCAAGATCAATCAGAGAAACAACTTTTTGAGCCAATTTGTCTTCTTTTAGCATCGGGCGCAAAGCGTTCATGACCGCTTTATCACCTTTTGTCCGCTGCATCTCAATAGCTTTATCGAGATATTTACGCTCATCAAGCAATTGGATAACAAAATCAAATAAATTTATCACTCCCACCCGAATAGGGGGCTGCGCTTTATTGAGACTGGCTAGAACTGTTCGGGCCAGAAAGTCCCGCATGTACATTTCCCGATCCGGCGGGTAATCGAAAATCCAAAAGCCGATTTCATTGCCCAGACCTTTGCTGTTTAGAAAGTCATCGGAAGTGATTTTGGGTAGAATTTGATTGAGCCGTTCTTCAAACGTTAAAGCCATTAAGCCCGCTCCAAGAGTTTTAATAACGAATGGTCGCTCTGTGCTGACAGATAACGCCGGACATCCGGGTGTAACGACTGCGGGGTAATTTTCATGCTGCGTGTGCTCTCAAGATATTTGGCTTCTTTAAGGATGCGTAAGATGACTTGAAATAGTTTAGCCTGTGTTGATGCAGACCAACGGGGCACTGATGAATCCTTGTGTGCGCATTCGGTTAAAAAACCCTCCCAATCACGGGGAGAAATGGCCAAATTCAATCGATGTTGGTGATCCATGTAAACATCATTAATAAAATCGGCTAAAAGCTGGCTATGTCTAATTGCGGCGACCAGTAACAACTGAATAGCAACTTCTTGTTCACGATGGGCAATCATTTCCCAAGCGGTTACCTCAAGTGTATTTAGACGATTTCTGATTAAACCGGCCTGGCGTAAAGCCGTAGCAGGTGCCTTCTTTTGCAGCAGATTATCTTCGATTAACGCCCGTCTCCAGGCATTATCATCTGGATGGGTTAATAAAAAAGCGGCAATACGGCGACTCTCTAAAGGCATGAGTGAGCCAGCAGAAATTTCTGCGTTGTAAGTGGTCACGGTTTAGGCATCGTGTAGGTGGTCCGCCTGTTCGTAATTGTTTTCGAGCATTTGGACTGTATCCGGTATTAATAAAGGTTAATTTTAAACGATTTAGGAAAAATCTTATTAGTTTTTATTGTCCGGATTTTTAAATACAGGCTCCAGGAACCTGTCGGTCTTAAAATCCAGACTGGCTTTAGAGCGCCATAAAAGCACAAAAAATAAGCACGGTTAAAAATGGACTTCAGACGCATCTTGATGAGTCGCGCAAGCAAATAGTCGACTATATTACAAACAGCATGTTATTGACTCCCCAACCGATGAATTGCTCGGACAACTGGCTGGAGAGTTTAGTGTCTGAAGGTGTTGGTGATATGCCAAGAGTGAATATTTTTATTTGTGATGTAGAGTCCGGGAACAGAGACCACATTGGCTATACTTGTAATGATAAAGAGGTTTATAGAAATCTCAATGAAACAACGGATGAACTTATGAAACACTTAAAAGGGTCAGTGGTTGATTCTGACTTAACGGGAGTTCATGCTTTTATGGTTGGCGCATTAAAATAAAGATTGATGGATGTGGTTTAGAAAATCATATAATCGCAATGTGATTGCGTAATACTTAGGCTGGATTTTTTCAACCTTTTTTATGCCTAAGGCGTTTGCGCTGTGAAATAATGCTCTGATTTATAAGGATTTTTATTTTTCACAAATTCTCTTCAACTTCTAACCAATTGTTATTATTAAATTTAATTCTGGGGTGAAAATTAGCCAAAAATGCGAATTGCATTGAACCTACCTCCTCAAACCCTGATTCTACCGTCGGAAATTGGGGTAAACAATTTTTACGAAGCTCTATAGGCAAGGAATATCAAGGCCTACAGAACAGCGCAAATGGCTCTGCCTGAATTGTTGGCAAGTGTTGTGGGTGTTTTATGGCTTTTTATTTTCATTTGCAACGTGTGTGCAACGCGGGGAATTTCTGGCATAAAAAAAGGGGCTCTATGTGAAATACAGTGGGTAATCAAATTTCATTTTTCCACAGAGAAAATA
>JBAXXH010000069.1:0-19166 GCA_037127995.1 Methylococcaceae bacterium
GGGCGGGATTTTCTGTGCCCAGGCTTCCTTTGGTTAAGGGGTCTGAATAATTACTCGGGTGCCAAGTCAGCGCCATTTGACCAAACAATGGTATCCAGTTCTTTATCAACGACTAAGCGTGAAAATACAGACTTGTTTTTCAACGGTTCAAACATTGTCCCTTTCAACGTATCTGCCAAGTCTGCTATCCCTTTTCGGCCATTGTTAAAAGATACTTCCACTTTATAATCTTCCAGGTATCTAGCATTAGTAATGTGAAGAAACATACACTTACTCCAACGGTTCTATAGTTTTTGGGGGCTCATCGTTTTGGCAAAGTTCCCAGTTTTCAATTAATTCTTCTCGGTGTAATTCATGCCATTCAAGAACATGACGTAACGCACGCTTTGGAAAATTTCCTTCTATTACACCTGTGAGAATATTTACTGTAACTTCATATTCAGCGTATTTTGCATGAAAATGAGGTGGGGCATGGTCATCCCAATACATGGCAATGATTATTCCAAGAAATCGGCTTATGACGGGCATCAAAGTAGGCTCTTACTTTATAAATTCCGGCTAATTTTGCCATACTCAGCAAAAATAGTCGTGCTAATTTAAGTACGACTCTAAAATACTGGAGCGTTGAGTCAGGTATTTAACTTTACTCTGGCCCCTGTTATTCGAAAAACTTGGGTGTTTTATGAGTCTTGTCATCGAATTTTGGCGTCATTGCAAGATATGGCCGAGATATTACCGTTAGATCGTGAGATTGTCATTGCCAGAGAATTGACAAAGCTTCATAAAACAATTGTAAAAACCACTTTGGGCGAGGCTAGGCTCTGGCGCAGGTAGAGCAAAATGACACGATGAGAAAAGGTGAGTTTGTTGTTATTGTCGATGGCGCTATTGTTGATAAAAAAGAGCCAGTTATTATCCCCGACCAGGAAAAGCTGCTTCAGGTGTTATTGCGAGAGTGCTCTATTAAGACCGCAGTGGCAATGGCGGTAGAAATTACCGGAGTTAGAAAGAAGCTGTTGTATCAGGCAGCGCTGGAAATGGATAAAACAAAAGACGCTTAACTTTAATGTTATCAATATATGATAAATAAACCCATTTTTACTATGTTTTTATAGATAAATATTGCAAAAATGAAATGATGTTGGCGTAATTGCTTAATTTATCGGATTGGCGTTGGGATGATAATACGGTATACTAAGATTTGAAAGAGTCGGCTGGACAGTCGCTGTTTTATCATCACGATAAGATGGAGGAAAGTCCGGGCTCCATTGGGCAGGGTGCCAGGTAACACCTGGGAGGCGTGAGCCTACGGAAAGTGCCGCAGAGAATAGACCGCCTGTCATTTATGGCAGGTAAGGGTGAAAAGGTGCGGTAAGAGCGCACCGCGCAACTGGTAACAGAAGTGGCATGGTAAACCCCACCCGGAGCAAGATCAAATAGAGGGACAGACGCGTGGCCCGCGCGGTTCCTGGGTAGATTGCTTGAGCTGCAGGGTGACTTGCAGCCTAGATGAATGACTGTTCTCGACAGAACCCGGCTTACAGGCTGACTCTTTCTTTATTTATTTTTATATCAATGAGTTGTTTGGCTCATTGTGACCGTTCGATGCTAATTATCAGGTGTTGAACTTAATGATTTAAAATTTGCCGGGTAAATAGTGCGGCAATATTCCTCCTCAAAATCCCTTTTTGCATTAAAAAATTCAATATACTCCACGGGTTATTACTTAAAGTATTACCTTAGCAACATCAATTAACCATCTGATAAAGCATAGAATTTGTTTTGCTGTGTTTTGTGCTGTGTGCCCTCATTAAGAAAGTGATGTAAGTCATTGTCAAAAAAGAAAGACTTTAAATGAAATCATTCTTGACTAAGAGCTGTTTGGAATTTATAGTGCTTCCGAGTGGTAAAAAAGTGGTGAAAAGTGGGTTTTTTAGAGTTTTTGAGGTGGATTTTGTTCCGTGGCATCAGTTCAATCAATTTAGACGATAAAGGACGTCTTGCAATTCCAACCCGTTACCGGGAAGAATTACAGGATTGTTGTGAGCGTCAAATGGTGGTGACGGTTGCAGTAGATGAACGCTGTATTGGAGAAAATGGCTGTTTATGGCTTTATCCACTCCCGGAATGGGAAAAACTTGAGCTTACAATCAGTAAATTACCGACTTTAAATAAAATGGCCGGCAAGTTAAGGCGCTTTGTTATAGGTAACGCGTCTGAATGCGAAATGGATGGGCAGGGACGGTTGCTATTGCCGGAAAAACTCAGGAAGTTTACCGGTATTGACAAGAAAATTGTCTTGGTCGGTCAGCTTAACAAGTTTGAAATATGGAATGAAGGTGCTTGGGCAGCCAAAGAGAAAGAATGGCTGGATGGAGGTGATAATGAAGGTCTGGAAGAGCTAGGGTCTTTATCTTTTTAAATTACGGGAGATTGTTGGTGGAGCATTTACCCGTTATGTATGCAGAAGCCCTGCAGCAGTTGGCGATTAAAAAAGACGGTATTTATCTCGATTGTACGTTTGGACGTGGCGGGCATAGTCAGGGTATCCTGAATTTGCTGGGTCCAACCGGACAATTGCTGGCTTTTGATCGTGATTCGGACGCGATAAATTCAGATTATGCCCAAGCCATGCTTGCGGACGAGCGCTTTAGATTAAAGCATAGCTGTTTTTCTCAATTGGAAAATATAATCGAAAGTGCAGGGTTGGCCGGAAAAATCGATGGTATTTTACTTGACTTGGGCGTGTCGTCGCCTCAGCTGGATAATCCGGAAAGGGGGTTTAGCTTTTTGCGGGATGGCCCGTTGGATATGCGCATGGACGGCAGTACGGGGGTTTCGGCTGAACAATGGTTGGCGAGTGTTGACGAGAAAGATCTGGTCAAGGTTTTATTTGAGTATGGTGAAGAAAAGTTTGCCCGACGCATAGCGCGAGCGATAGTTGAACAAAGGGCGCAAGCACCTATTACAACAACCCGGCAATTGGCGTTACTGATTGAAGATGCAGTCTCCGTCAGAGAAAAGCATAAGCACCCTGCAACCCGCACGTTTCAAGCAATACGTATTGAAATTAATGGGGAGTTGGATGAGTTAAAGGTTGTTTTAGAGCAGTCCGCGCGAGTATTGAAGCCGGAAGGACGCTTGGTAGTCATTTCTTTTCATTCACTTGAAGACAGGATTGTTAAACGCTTTATTAGAAATGAATCCGGGGCTAAATATAACCCGGGTAAATTGCCTGTAAAGGAAGTGGATATTGCCAAAGGTATTTTAAAGAAAGTGAGTAAAGCGTTGAAAGCGGATGCCCAGGAAATCAGGCAAAATCCAAGAGCCAGAAGTGCGGTCATGCGAGTCGCCGAGAGAGTTTAAGTGGTTATAAATCGACTTTTAAGTGTCGCAGGCATTGTGCTTTTATTATCAGCTTTAGCGGTTATTTATAGCAAATACTACTCGCGTTTGATTTTTATTGAGATCCAAAAAGAGGAAAAAGCCCTCGATCAGTATGAAGTTGAATGGGGTCAGATGCAATTGGAGTTAACGATGCTGGCTGAACAAAATCGGGTCGAGCTAGTGGCACGCGAGCAATTGAAGTTGGTGATGCCTTTAAGAGAAAAAATTATTTATATAAAACCGTAAATGTTAGATTTTCGAGTTAGAAGCACGGCAAAACAACCGACCGACAATTTTTCAGGTAGAAGAAAATTTTTGGTTGTTTTTATGATGGCTTGCATGTTGGTATTGATTGGACGTGCAATTGATTTACAGGTCCTGAATAAACAGTTTCTTAAAGCTCAGGGTGATATGAGGCAGGTTGATGAAGTCTCTGTTTCTGCATACAGAGGCATGATTAAAGATAGAAATGGTGATCCTCTGGGAATTAGCACGCCTGTTGAGTCTATCTGGATAAATCCGCGAGAGCTTAAATTTGCAAAAGAAGACCAGCTAAGGGTGATGGAAAAGCTGTTGAATTTGCCGGTAGGTAAAGTCACTGAATGGATTAAGGAAGATCCGCATAGACAATTTCTTTATATGGCACGCAGGGTTAATCCGCAGCTTGGTGATCAAGTTAAGGAGTTAAAGCTTGGAGGCGTTTATTTTGAACGCGAATTCAAACGTTTTTACCCTACCGGCGGGGTTTCGGCGCATATCGTTGGCTTTACCAATGTTGATGATATCGGGCAGGCAGGAATGGAATCCGGTTATGAAAATCTATTAAAAGGGAATGCAGGCAGTAAACGGGTCATCAGGGATGGGCAGCGTCGAATTATTGCCGATATAGAAAATATAAAAGAACCTGTTTCAGGGAAAAATCTTGAGTTAAGTATTGATCAGCGCATTCAATATCTGGCCTATCGTGAGTTACAGTTAGCGGTTACAGCCAATAAAGCAAAATCAGGTGCTTTAGTGGTATTAGATGCAAAAAATGGCGAAATCCTGGCGGCCGTTAATCAGCCCTCGTTTAATCCGAATACCAGAAATAATTTGAAGGAAAGTTTATACAGAAACCGGGCTATTACTGACATATTTGAGCCGGGTTCAACGGTTAAGCCTTTTGTGGTCGCAGCGGCTTTAGAGGGTGGTTACGTAAGGCCTAATGCAACTTTTGCTACACAGGGAACGTATCAAATCGGACGCAATACGGTTAAAGATGTGCATAATTACGGCACGCTGGATTTAACGCACGTGCTAAAAAAATCCAGTAATGTTGCGGTTAGCATGATGGCACTGAAAATGCCGCCGAAATATTTTTGGGGTGTTTACCATCAGCTTGGCTTTGGCGTTTCAGCGGGTTCAGGTTTCCCGGGTGAAGCCAGTGGTACCATGCGGGATTATAAAAAATGGAGTGATTTTGATCGCGCGATTATGTCATTTGGCTATGGCTTGAGTAGTTCTGCGTTGCAGTTGGCAAGAGCCTATACGGCGCTGGCAGATGACGGTATTTTGCATTCAGTGAGCTTGCTGAAGCGTGAAGAAGATGATGATGCCGTTCGGGTATTTTCAACTAAAACGGCCAAAAGTGTCAGGAAAATGATGGAAACCGTGCTGATGAAAGATGGTACAGCTTATGAAGCCAGAGTCGACGGTTACACGGCAGCCGGTAAAACCGGGACTGTAAAAAAAGCCGGTTCCAGGGGCTATACCGAGAAGAATTATTTTGCCGTTTTTGCCGGAATGGCACCGGCCAGTGATCCGCGCTTGATTGTTGTTGTTATGATTGATGAGCCTTCTGCGGGACAGTACTACGGTGGCTTGGTTTCAGCGCCAGTATTTTCTAAAGTGATGGCTGGCGCTTTGAGGGTACTGGAAGTTGCCCCTGATCAGGAAGAAACGATGCCCGTTTTGTTAACGCAAAAAAGCCGGTAATACGACTGATGAGACTCAAAGAACTATTGGACGGAATGCTGTCATTGCCAAACTCAGGCTTGGGAGCGATCGGCGATGTGCTCATTACCGGACTGGCGTTGGATAGCAGGAAGGTCGTCGAGGGCAATTTATTTATTGCCTTGTCGGGTGCTAATCAGCATGGCTTGATTCATGTTGTACAAGCGATTCATAAGGGCGCTTGTGCGGTTATTTTTGACCCGTCCGGGAGTAGTAAGCCGCTGATAGAGCCGGGTAATCAGGTGCCGATGATTGCGGTGGCGGATCTGGGCTTGAAGTTGGGTGATATAGCCGCCCGTTATTATGGCAATCCTTCCGGTTTTATGGCAGTGATTGGCATAACCGGGACTAATGGCAAGACATCATGTAGTCAGTTTTTAAGTCAGATGCTGGATGCGTGCGGAATAATCGGCACCCTGGGTTGGGGCGAGTGGGGCGCGTTGAGTAAAACGCTTAATACCACGCCGGATGCTTTGGAAACACAAAGAATACTGGCTGAATTACTAAAAGATAACAAAAAAACAGTAGCGATGGAGGTTTCATCGCATGGTTTGGAGCAGGGCAGGGTTAATGGCGTTACTTTTAAAGGCGCTGTATTTACCAATATTAGCCGGGATCATTTAGATTATCACGGCACTATGGAAGCCTATCTGCAAGCCAAGTTGACGCTACTAAACAAGCCCGGCTTAGCTTTTGCCGTAGTGAATCTGGATGATGATTATAGCGACCGGATTATTGCCGCAGTGCCTGAAGGTGTTGTTTTATGGGGTATTAGCGTTCAAGGAAAAGCCGTGGCTTCTTGCGAATGCGTTACGGCAGACGCTATTGTGCATAAAGTGGATGGTATTGAATTTGACGTTCGCTGGCGGGAAGACCGTCAACGGGTAAACGTGCCGCTTTATGGTGATTTTAATACCGAGAATGTCTTAACCGTTCTGGCTGTGATGCTGGCTATGGAGCTATCAATGGCTGAGGCGGTAAAAAAATTACCGTTTATAAAGCCGGTTACAGGACGTATGGAGCGATTTGGTGGAGCTGGACAGCCCCTGATTTTTGTAGATTATGCGCATACACCCGATGCACTGGATAAGGTTTTATCCAGCTTGAGGAAACATTGCAGTCGGTCTTTATGGGTGGTATTCGGCTGTGGAGGCAACAGGGACAAGGGTAAGCGCCCACAAATGGGTCGTATTGCCGAGCAGTGGGCAGATCATGTGATTGTCACTGATGACAATCCGCGTTTTGAAAATGGATTGGCTATAGTTAACGATATTTTAGCGGGTTGTACCGATCCTGTTGAGCAAAATGCTTACGGTAAAGTAGAAGTCATTCAAAACAGGGAGCAGGCAATACAAAATGTACTCTTAAGAGCGACTGAAAAGGATTGCATTGTGATTGCAGGTAAAGGCCATGAGCATTATCAGGAAATTAATGGCGTGCAAAGAGCATTCAGTGATAGTCAGGTTGTGATTGACGCATTAAAAATGAGAGCCGTATAAAAATGAAAATGATGCTGAGTGACTGTGCTAAAGCTGTGCAAGGGAAACTCGTTGGGGAAGATATAGCTATTGACTCTGTCAGCATAGACACGCGGGCAATTAAGCCGGGGCAACTTTATGTTGCCATTAAAGGACACAACTTTGATGGCAATGAGTTTGTTGAGCAAGCGGAAAAAGCCGGAGCAATGGCGGCCATTGTACATAACGGTGTTAAGCCAAGCGTCGCACATATTGTCGTTGATGATACGCGGTTAGCCTTGGCTAAACTGGCTGGAGCATGGCGGCAATCGCTGTCTGCGCGGGGAAACGAGGCACTTTCGGTAGTCGGCATTACGGGCAGTAACGGCAAGACAACCGTTAAGGAAATGGTTGCGGCCATACTGTCTGTTAATGCGCCGGTTCTGTTTACTCAGGGTAACCTGAATAATGACATTGGCGTGCCTTTGACGTTATTGCGCCTGAATGAGCAGCATCGCTATGCAGTCATTGAGATGGGTGCAAATCATGCGGGAGAAATTGCCTACACCAGCACTTATGTACAGGCTGATGTGGTGATTATTTCCAATGCAGGCGCAGCGCATATAGAAGGTTTTGGCAGTCTTGAGGGCGTTGCCAAAGCGAAAGGTGAAATCATCGAGACGCTTAAAAAAGATGGAGTTGCCATTATTAATCAGGATGATGACTATTTTGACTATTGGCAAGCAATCGCAGCTAATAGACGTGTACTGTCATTTGGTTTGAGTGACAGTGCCGATGTAACGGCTACAGCGATTAAAACAGAAATTCGTGATAACGCATTTGTTACCCCCTTTAAATTGATTACCGCACTGGGCACGATTGATATTATTTTAAAACTGGCAGGTCAGCATAATGTGGTTAATGCCTTGGCAGCCACTGCGGCAAGCTTGGCGTTGGGAATAAGCCTGCAACAGATTAAACAAGGTCTGGAAAGTGTAAAACCGGTAACCGGCAGGTTGCAGCCTTTGGTTGGCGGGTTGGGCAATATTATTATTGATGATACCTATAACGCCAATTCGGCTTCTTTAAAAGCAGGTCTTGATGTATTGGCTAATTTTACGGGAAAGCCTTGGCTGGTATTGGGAGCCTTCGGTGAGTTGGGTCCGGATAGCCCAAAAATGCACGAAGACATGGGTGCGTGTATTAAAGCAAGCGGCGTTGTAAGGTTATTGGCTGTTGGCGAGGATAGCAAGAATACGGTGGAAGCTTTTGGTAAAGGAGCTACTTTTTTTGAAAAACAACAAGATTTGATTGACGTGTTAAAACAAGAATTAAAAGGCGATGAAACTATTTTGATTAAAGGCTCACGAGCGCAGCACATGGAAAATGTAGCAGCAGCTTTAGTTGAAAATTTCAGGAATTAAACGATGTTACTTTATTTTGCAGATTATTTAATGACCTTTGATGGCGGTTTCAGGGTATTTCATTACCTGACCTTTCGCGCCATTTTGGGTGCATTAACCGCATTGTTGATTTCTTTTGTTATCGGGCCGGTAATGATCAGAAAATTAAGCGCTAAAAAAATCGGGCAAAGCATCCGTGAACTGGGGCCGCAATCACATTACGAAAAATCAGGAACGCCCACGATGGGTGGAACGTTAATACTGGTTGCCATTGCCATTAGTACTTTGCTGTGGGCGGATCTGGGTAATCGGTATATATGGGTCATCTTGTTGGTAACCATGGGCTATGGCATTATCGGCTTTATTGATGATTATAGAAAAGTGATCAAGCGTAATAGTGATGGTTTATCGGCTAAAGCCAAGTATTTGGCGCAATCAATCATAGGCTTAACGGCTGCGATCTTTTTGTATAAAACAGCAATTTTACCGGCAGAAACCCAATTCATCGTCCCCTTTTTTAAGGAGTTTATGTTGGATATGGGCTGGATGTATATCGTACTGACCTATTTTGTTATCGTTGGAACCAGTAACGCCGTCAACTTGACCGATGGTCTGGATGGCTTGGCCATTATGCCTACGGTGATGGTTGCAGCCGGTTTGGGTGTTTTTGCCTATTTATCCGGGCATGTGGCTTTTTCAAGTTATCTGGCTATTCCGTATTTGCCAAACGCCGGTGAACTGATTGTTTTTTGTGCGGCTTTAGTGGGTGCCGGTTTAGGTTTTTTATGGTTTAACGCTTATCCCGCGATGGTGTTTATGGGGGATGTTGGCGCATTGGCATTGGGTGCTGCCTTAGGCGTGTTGGCAGTGTTGGTCAGGCAAGAAATTGTATTGATGATTATGGGGGGCGTTTTCGTCATGGAAACCTTATCCGTGATTATTCAGGTTGCCTCTTTCAAGTTGACTGGAAAGCGGGTGTTTCGGATGGCACCGATACACCATCATTTTGAATTGAAAGGATGGCCTGAACCCAGGGTTATTGTGCGCTTCTGGATTATCACCGTTATCTTGGTGCTGATCGGATTGGCAACCTTAAAATTGAGATAAAAATGGATAGCTTAGCGATTTTAAACGCGTTAAAAAAGAACTTTGCACTGGAGCCACAAAGCGCCAAGGTTGTGGTGGTGGGTCTTGGAAATACGGGTATTTCCGTTGCTCATTATTTACAAAAGCTTGGGTTTAACTTTGCTATTACCGATAGTCGCGCCAAGCCGCCGTTGATAGATGCCTTTTTTGAAGTGATGCCTGATACCCCTGTTTTTACGGGTGGTTTTGATGAGGCGGCTTTTAAGGTTGCAACCCATCTGGTGGTCAGTCCAGGGGTCGTGCTAACTGAAAAATCGATCGTCAAAGCCGTCGCCAATGGCTCCAAGATAATCAGTGATATTGATTTGTTTGCCTGTTCCGTTAACGTGCCGATTATTGCCATTACCGGGTCAAACGGTAAAAGTACGGTTACAACCATGGTCGGCGAAATGGCTAAATGCGCTGGAAAAAAGGCGGGCGTAGGCGGCAATCTGGGTATACCGGTTCTGGAATTGCTGGAGCAGGAGGCAGACTTGTTTGTATTGGAGCTTTCAAGCTTTCAGCTCGAACGAACCACGGCATTAAACGCAGCTGCTGCAACAGTGCTTAATATTTCTGCCGATCATCTTGACCGGCATAACGATATAGCCGATTACGCGCACGAAAAACAAAGCATTTTCAGGGGTGACGGAGTCATGGTCATTAATGTTGATGACCCTGTTGTTGATGCGATGCGGGAAGCAGGTAGACGACTGTTTACGTTTTCAATAAAAAAAGAAGCTGATTTTTACATTGCCCGCAAGGATGATGCCGAGTATCTGATACACAATAAACAGTACTTGATGTCACTGGCGCAATTACCGCTTGAAGGTCGGCATAATGCCGCCAATGCATTGGCGGCATTGGCATTAGGGGCATCTGTAGGCTTGGATGAACAGGCGATGTGTAATGCGTTGAAGCTATTTAAAGGCTTGGATCACCGTATGCAGCGTGTCGCAGAAATACGCGGTGTCACTTGGGTAAACGACTCAAAGGCAACTAATATTGGTGCCTGTGTTGCAGCATTGCAAGGTTATGAGCGCAAAGTCATTCTGATTGCTGGCGGTGATGCCAAAGGTGCAGATATGAACGAATTGACACCTGCCATAAAAGAAAAAGCCAAAAGTGTCGTTTTAATGGGCAAGGATGCGGACTTGATAAAACAGGCATTGAATAATTGTGTACCCGTTTATGCGGCCGAAAACATGGCGCAAGCTGTAAAAATTTCCGCCGGTCTTGCGACGGCCGGTGACAGTGTCTTGTTGTCGCCAGCCTGTGCCAGTCTTGATCAATATAAAAATTATCAAGACAGGGGCGATCAATTTTCCAAAGCCGTATTGGGCTTGCTGGCATGAACAAGCACGCGAAGCCATCACGTATCGGGCGGTTTCATTTTGACCCTTTGTTGCTTGTGGTGACGATGAGTTTATTGCTCATTGGTTATGTCATGGTGGCGTCATCATCATTGCATTTGGGCGTAAAAATGACCGGCAGCAGTTTTTACTATCCGGTCAGACAGTCTCTGCATATAGGTCTTGGGCTGTTTTTAGGGACATGCGTTGCCTTTACCCCTATCAGTGTTTGGGAAAAAGCGGGGCAATCATTGTTTATAGTCGGTTTATTATTACTGGTGATTGTCCTGATACCCGGCCTTGGGGTCAAGGTTAACGGCAGTACCCGCTGGTTGTCGCTAGGCGGTTTGAGAATACAGGTATCAGAAGTCGTTAAATATTTCTCTGTTATTTATATGGCAGGGTATGTAACCCGACATCAGCAATCAATACGAGAATCCGCTTTTGGCTTGATTAAACCGTTAATTTTGTTTTCAGTGGCTAGCGTATTGCTGCTAATAGAGCCTGATTTTGGTTCTGCTGTAGTGATATTAATTATTGCCATGGGGATTATGTTTTTAGCGGGAGCGCGACTGTCGCAATTCATTATGCTGCTGTCCCTTGTGGGCGTAATGGCCGGGTTATTGGTTTATTTTGAACCGTATCGCATGAAACGTGTGACCAGTTTCATGAATCCGTGGGCGGATGCCAAAGATACCGGTTATCAATTGGTGCATGCGCTTATCTCGTTTGGACGCGGTGAATGGCTGGGTGTGGGCTTGGGAAGCGGCATACAAAAACTGTTTTATTTGCCTGAGGCGCATACTGATTTTTTATTTTCAGTCATCGGCGAAGAGCTTGGCTTGCTGGGTGTACTGACTGTTATCGGTTTATTTTCCTTGTTGGTCTGGCGCACGTTTGAGATAGGCGTGGCAGCAGAACAAGCAGGGGAACGGTTTTCTGCTTTTATTGCTTATGGTTTGGGTATCTGGTTTGGGTTTCAGGCATTCGTCAATATGGGCGTTAATATGGGCATTTTGCCAACCAAAGGACTGACCTTGCCATTAATGAGTTATGGCGGCGGCAGTATGATGATTATGTGTTGCGCAGTTGCCTTGTTATTCCGAGTGCAAAGCGAAGTGGCGGAGATCAATGCCAACACGCCAAAAGAAAGGTCGAAATGGGCAAGCGTATAGTTATCATGGCAGGTGGAACCGGGGGGCATGTTTTTCCGGCACTGGCTGTCGCAGAATTGTTAAAAGAGCAAGGCTGGCAGGTGAGTTGGTTGGGCACGCAGAAAGGCTTGGAAAGTCGGGTGATTCCGGCCAGCGGTATTGAAATCGACTGGTTATCCGTTGCCGGTGTGCGAGGCAAGGGCTTAACGGCAAAAATAACGGCGGTGTTTATGTTGTTAAAAGCCGGTGCACAGGCCATGAAAATATTGCGCAAGCGTAAACCGGATGTGGTGCTGGGTATGGGTGGATTTGTTGCAGGGCCCGGTGGGTTGATGGCAAAACTGTTAGGTTTGCCTTTGGTCATTCATGAGCAAAACCGGATTCCAGGCACTACTAATCGTTTGCTTGCTCGCTTGGCTAATCAAGTATTAGAGGCATTTCCTGACAGTTTTAATGCAAAAACCAAAGCAAAATGCACCGGAAATCCTTTAAGAAAACAGTTTCTTAATGCCTTGGAAAATGACCGTCAGCGGTCTGAAAAGGATGTCAGGATATTTGTTTTTGGTGGCAGTCAGGGTGCCCAAATATTAAATGAAACAGTGCCTGAGGCGATTGCTGAATTTCTAAGCGCCGGTTTGCATACACAAGCCGTGCAAATAAAGCATCAAACCGGTGCAGCCATGTTGTCGCAGGTTGAAAGCCGCTATCAGGATTTAGGTATTAAAGCAGAAACCAGTGCCTTTATTGAGGACATGGTGGCGGCTTATCAATGGGCTGATTTGGTGATTTGCAGGGCAGGAGCCATGACGGTCAGTGAAGTTTCGGCAATGGGTATTCCGGCTATTTTTATACCGTTACCGGGCGCTATTGATGATCATCAAACGGCCAATGCCCGTTATTTAACGGATGCTGGCGCAGGACTACTATTGAGGCAAAAAGATTTGAATCCGGCAACACTGGCTGAACAGATAACAGAGGCACTTAAAAAATTGCCTGTGATGAGCGCTGCTGCAAAACACTGCGCGCGTTTGGATGCAACCGCTGTTGTCGCAGGTTATTGCAGCGCTGAGGCGAGACTATGAAAACTCCGGTCAGTACGCATGCAGTATCTACTTTCGGCAATATCGAGCGCATCCATTTTGTGGGCGTAGGCGGCACCGGTATGAGCGGAATAGCCGAAGTCTTATCGAACTTGGGTTATAAGGTGTCGGGTTCTGATATAAAAGAAAGTGCGGTGACGCAAAGGCTCGCTGATTTGGGCGTAACGGTCACTATCGGACATAAGCGGGAAAATGTCACGAAAGCGGATGTGGTGGTTGCGTCAACGGCCATAGACCGTAGTAATGAAGAAATTGACCAAGCCTATCTTAGTAGAATTCCTGTTATACCGCGTGCAGAAATGCTGGCTGAGTTGATGCGCTTTCGATTTGGTATTGCCGTCGCCGGTACGCATGGCAAAACCACCACAACCAGTTTAACAGCCAGTATTTTGGCAGAAGGCGGATTGGATCCTACGTTTGTTATTGGCGGTCGTTTAAATAGTGCAGGCAGTAATGCCAAGCTGGGCTTGGGGAATTATTTGGTTGCTGAAGCGGATGAAAGTGATGCGTCATTTTTATACCTCCAGCCCATGATGGCCGTGGTCACCAATATAGATCAGGATCACATGGCGACTTACCAGAACAGTTATCAACGTTTAAAAGACACGTTTGTAGAGTTTTTACATCATTTGCCTTTTTATGGTTTGGCGGTGATGTGTCTGGATGACGAAGGCGTCAGAGAAATTTTGCCGCAGTTATCCAAGCCGGTCATTACTTACGGCGTTCATGAAGACGCAGATATTCGCGCGGTGGATATTAAACAGGACGGTATGCTCACAGCGTTTAGTGTTATTCGCAGGGGGGATTATCCGCTGTTGCAGGTGACGTTAAATATGCCGGGTTGGCATAACATGCTTAATTCCTTGGCCGCTATTGCCGTGGCGACCCGATTGGCGGTTGCAGATGAAGCTATTGTTAAAAGTCTGGGCGCATTTAAGGGTGTTGGCAGACGCTTTCAGGTTCAGGGAGACTTGGCTATTGATGGCGGCAAGCTAACCCTGGTTGATGATTACGGACATCATCCCCGAGAAATTGCCGCAACCCTGGAGGCCTTGCATCAGGCTTGGCCGGACAGACGCTCAGTGATTATTTTTCAGCCGCATCGATATACGCGAACCCGTGATTTATTTGAAGATTTCGTACAGGTACTATCGACGGTCGATGTGCTGATTCTGATGGATGTTTATCCGGCAGGCGAAGCACCCATTACAGGTGCAGACGGCAGGGCATTAAGCAGAGCCATTCGTATGCGTGCTCAAGTTGATCCGGTATTTGTTGATGACTGGCAAGAGCTGCCAATAATATTGGCGGGCATCGTCAGACCTGATGATGTGATCTTGACGATGGGAGCCGGCAATGTTGGGCAAATTGTCACTCAGTTACCAGAATTGCTAACGGAAGCACTTGAGTGTCGGATCTTGACACCACTGACCCGATCAATATGAAAGGACGATTATTAAGTAACGAAAAACTGGCTAAATATACCAGTTGGCGTGTAGGCGGGCCTGCGGATCGGCTTTATATTCCGTTTGATAAGCAGGATTTGTGTGAGTTTCTAACGACTTTATCCGCCTCAGAACCGGTGTTTTGGATGGGGTTAGGCAGTAATTTATTAGTCAGGGATGGCGGTATACGGGGCACCGTTATTAATACCAAGGGACGCTTGAAAGAAATGAAGCGTGCCGAAGATGGCTCGGTTTATGTTGAAGTGGGTGTTCCTTGTGCGCATGTGGCCCGTTTTTGTACAGAGCAAGGTTTGATGGGCGCCGAGTTTTTGGCAGGTATACCCGGAACTATGGGAGGCGCTTTAAAAATGAACGCGGGTGCCTTCGGCGGAGTGACTTGGGGCATTGTTAAACAGGTAGAAATGATTGATCAGTCGGGCAACATAGCGCTTCGATATCCCGCAGATTTTAACGTGGGCTACCGCTCTGTAAAAGGGTTTGAAAAAGAATGGTTTCTGAGTTGCCGGTTAGAATTGCCGCAAGGCGATACGGTGGCCAGTCAGCAAAAAATAAAAGGCTTTTTGGAAACGCGGGCAAAAACACAGCCAACTAACCAACCGAGTTGCGGATCGGTATTTAGAAATCCGGAAGGTGATTACGCGGCAAGATTAATAGAACTGACAGGATTGAAAGGGGTTGCGATTGGTGGTGCCAAGGTATCGGAAAAGCACGCCAATTTTATTGTAAATACGGGTAATGCCTCCGCAGCTGATATAGAAGACTTAATTTACTTTGTTCAAGACAAAGTAAAGGAGCATCAAAGCGTGGAGTTGCTGACTGAGGTTTGTATGGTAGGTGAAGTTGAAATAATGCGAACTGACACGTCTAATCCGGAAAAGTTTGGGCGTGTTGCCGTATTAATGGGTGGGTCGGCTGCAGAAAGAGCGGTTTCGCTAAGAAGTGGCAACGCCGTTTATGACGCCTTAAAACGTAAAGGTGTGGATGCGGTTGCCATTGATGTGACCGGTAGCTCTCTCGATGCCTTGACCGGAATAAAAGTGGATCGGGTATTTAACATCATTCATGGTCGGGGCGGTGAAGACGGAGTGCTTCAGGGGGTTCTGCAGGTTATGGGTATTCCTTATACCGGCAGCGGGGTTATGGCTTCTGCATTAACGATGGATAAACTCAGAACCAAATTGTGTTGGCTGGGATATGGCTTGGTGACACCCAAATGGCACTTATTGCAGGATGAAAATGATTTGGAGGCCTGTATTGAAAAACTGGGATTTCCGGTTATTGTCAAGCCTGCCCAAGAGGGTTCCAGTATAGGCATGAGCAAGGCCAACTCACGGGATGAGTTATATAAAGCATTGCAAGTCGCATTGGAATATCGTTGTGATGTGTATGCTGAAAGCTGGGTTACCGGCAAGGAATATACGGTTGCGGTATTAAATGACGAGGCTTTGCCGGTTATTCGTTTGGAATCGCCCCATACCTTTTATGATTACGAAGCAAAATATAATGCGACGACGACCCAATATCACTGTCCTTGTGGCTTGAATCAAGTCCAAGAGTTGTTTTTGAGAAATCTGGCGGTAACCGCTAGTAAAGTAGTGGGCGCAAAGGGATGGGCAAGAGTCGATGTTTTTATAGACGATTCAGGACAGTATCAACTGATTGAAATTAATACCGTACCTGGCATGACAGATCATAGTCTGGTGCCGATGGCGGCCAAACAGGCGGGTATTGATTTTGAAGAACTGGTCTGGCGAGTGTTGGAAACCAGTCTAGGGTAATGAGCAATATAGGCATTAAAATCGGGGTGATCGGGTTACTGTTATTGGGTCTGGTTGGAATGGCAGGGTATGAAGCGGTCACGAAGTGGCACCTCAGGTCGTTACCTATTAAAAGTGCTTCCTTGCCCCTTAAGTACGTGAGAACGGAAGGTGTTTTTCAATATCTCAGTAAAAACGAGGTGCAGGCTGTTTTACAGCCATTGGTGTTAACCGGTTTTTTTGATGTGGACATGCAGGCGATACACGCAGCGGTTGCCACATTGCCATGGGTAGATACCGTGACGGTTAAGCGCATCTGGCCTGATACGATTGACATAAAGGTACGGGAGAGAAAGCCTTACGTACGGTGGGGTAAAAACAGCCTGATTACTGAGCAGGGTGTGATATTTACACCCAAGAATATTGACCAGTTTCAGAACATGATAGTAGTGACGGGGCCGGAGTCACAGCAAGTCAGGGTGCTGGAAATAATGAAGGGCATTAAAACAGCCTTGGCCGATCAGTCATTGGGATTATCAGAATTTATTATAAATGATCGATGGGCATGGAAAATCAAGTTGGTAACGGGTCTGGAAATATTGTTGGGGCGGAATGAGCAATTAAAAAAATTACAACGTTTTTTAAAAACGTTAACCGTATTAAAACAAGAGCAGGTTGAGCAAATAGCAGTCGTTGATTTGAGATATCCCAATGGTTATGCCGTCTCATGGAGGCAGGGAACCCCTGAGATTGATTGGCATGCCATTACAACCCCGATAATGAATAAACCCGCATCCGAAAAAGCGAAATAGAGTAGATAAAATGGCAAAAAAAACAGAGCGTAATTTAATAGTCGGTTTGGACATTGGAACATCAAAAGTCGCGGCTATTGTTGGTGAGCTCACCAGTGACGGCAATATAGAAATAATAGGCATAGGCACTACGCCATCGCGCGGACTTAAAAAAGGTGTTGTAGTTAATTTGGAGTCAACGGTTCATTCCATACAAAAAGCCATTGAAGAAGCCGAACTGATGGCAGGATGCCAGATCAAGTCGGTTTTTGCAGGTATTGCGGGGAGTCATATCAGAAGTCTTAACTCTCACGGCATTGTGGCAATCAAGGATAAAGAAGTCACGCAATACGATATTGACAGAGTGATTGATTCCGCTCGTGCGGTTGCTATTCCGGCCGACCAGAAAATTTTACATATTTTGCCGCAGGAGTTTGTCATTGATCTCCAGGACGGGATTAAAGAGCCTATCGGAATGTCAGGCATTCGTCTGGAAGCCAAAGTACACATGGTTACGGGCAGTGTTAGCGCATCCCAGAACATTATTAAATGTATCCGTCGTTGCGGGCTGGAGGTTGAGGATATCGTACTTGAGCAATTGGCATCCTGTAATTCTGTGCTTACAGAGGATGAAAAAGAATTAGGCGTTTGTTTAATCGATATTGGCGGCGGCACAACGGATATTGCCATTTTCGTTGAAGGTGCCATTAAGCATACCGCTGTTATACCGATAGCCGGCGATCAGGTGACTAACGATATCGCCGTCGCACTTCGGACGCCTACGATCAACGCTGAAGATATCAAACGAAAATATGCCTGTGCATTAACACAATTGGCAAATGTGGATGGCATTATTGAAGTGCCCAGTATTGGTGACCGGGCACCCCGCAAGATTTCAATGCAAAACCTGGCCGAGATTATAGAGCCGCGGTATGAAGAATTGATGCTACTGGTACAGTCTGAACTTAGACGCAGTGGCAATGAAGAATTAATAGCTGCCGGGGTCGTATTAACCGGTGGGAGTTCAAAAGTGATGGGGTTAATTGAACTGGCAGAAGAGATTTTTCACATGCCGGTTCGAATGGGTGGCCCACAAAATGTGACCGGCCTAACAGAAGTGGTGAAAAATCCTATTCACTCTACAGGAGTCGGATTGTTAATGTATGGAAAAGAACATCAGAACTTGGGAAGAAGCAGTGATTCTGATGGTTTAGGGTGGTTTTCAAAAATGAAAAACTGGTTTCAGGGTAATTTTTAATAGTTTTGTTTTTTTAAAGGGGTAGTGTCGTGAAATATGAATTGGTTGATACGTATAGTGAAACCGCCGTCATCAAAGTGATTGGTGTCGGCGGCGGCGGTGGCAATGCAGTCAATCACATGGTTGGTTGTCATATTGAAGGGGTTGAATTTATTTGCGCAAATACTGATGCGCAGGCATTAAGAAAATTAACGGTTGATACGATAATCCAGTTAGGTGTCGAATTAACCAAAGGTTTGGGTGCGGGCACCAATCCGGAAATTGGCAAACATGCCGCAGAAGAAAATAAAGACCGCATTAAAGAAGTTTTACAAGGTGCCGATATGGTTTTCCTGACTGCCGGTATGGGCGGTGGCACGGGTACAGGCGCCATTCCTGTTATTGCACAAATCGCAAGAGAAATGGGTATTTTGACAGTTGCGGTAGTAACCAAACCCTTTCTTTTTGAAGGTAAAAAGAAACAGACGGTAGCAGAGCAGGGTATTGTAGAGCTTGAAAAATATGTTGACTCATTGATCACTATTCCCAATCAGAAATTGTTGCCGGTGCTGGGTAATAATGTATCCTTGATGAATGCGTTTAAAGCGGCTAATGATGTGTTGCTGGATGCCGTGCAAGGTATTACCGAGCTGATTGTTCATCCCGGCATGATTAACGTCGATTTTGCCGATGTCAGAACCGTTATGTCTGGAATGGGCGCGGCCATTATGGGTATGGGTTCGGCATCTGGCGAACATCGTGCGCGGGAAGCCGCTGAAAAAGCCATCGCTTGTCCATTGCTGGAAGATATCAATCTGCAAGGCGCACGCGGCATTCTGGTTAATATTTCTGCCGCTGATATGGGCGTTGCCGAGTTTAATGAAGTCGGTAATATCGTTCACGAGTTTGCTTCAGAAGATGCCATTATCAAAATTGGTATGGCTA
>JBAXXH010000070.1:0-19137 GCA_037127995.1 Methylococcaceae bacterium
CGGAAGTGCATCCGCAATCGGCAAATGCAACAGACGATTTTAAAAACTTCAAGCGCAAAGTTGATGCCGGTGCAAATGCCGTCATTACCCAGTATTTTTATAATGCCGAAGCGTATTTTTATTTCGTGGACACCTGTGAAAAAAACGGTATAACAATCCCCATTGTTCCCGGCATCATGCCCATTACGCAATATGCGCAACTGTTCCGTTTTTCGGAAATGTGCGGTGCGGATATTCCTCGCTGGATGCGAAAACGCCTGGAAAGTTTTGGTGATGACAGAGAGTCTGTTCAAGCCTTTGGTCTGGATGTGGTCAGTCATCTTTGCCAGCGCTTATTGGATAACGGTGCGCCAGGACTGCATTTTTATACCATGAACCAAGCTGTACCTACCCTTGCAATTTTGGAAAGATTACAAATTTATACGCAAGACTAAAGTCACCAATCAGGATTGTTGGCTTATGAGCATCTATCGTAGACGTTATTGGCAGTAATGGGCTTTTCTCAGATCGGTTTACAGTAATAATGTTCTCGTTCACAAGTTCCTGTTCGGGAGTACTGTGGTGACGATCCCGTTTCGTATGATAGGAAGTAAACGATTCATAGACCTTACCCCGATTTGGATATTGGGGTAAGCGTGTTTTTACCTAGAGTTTAGGCCATTCCCATTGACCAACCAATCCTTTTCCAATCGCGATCATTCCGTTTTGTGGCATCCTTGCACACAAATGAAGGATCATGAAACCTTCCCGATTATTCCCATAAAAAAAGGGCAGGGCGTTTGGCTGGAAGATTTTGACGGCAATCGCTATTTGGATGCGATCAGTTCGTGGTGGGTTAATCTGTTCGGTCATGCCAATCCTGCTATCAATGTGGCGCTAAAAGATCAGCTTGATACGCTTGAACATGTTATTTTTGCCGGATTCACCCATGAGTCGGCCGTTAACTTGGCGGAAAAACTGGTGGCAATGACTCCTTCAGGGCTTGATCGTTGCTTCTATGCCGATAATGGTTCGGCAGCGGTCGAAGTGGCGCTTAAGATGAGCTTTCACTATTGGCGTAACTACGGGCAAACCCAAAAAACAAAATTTATAACGCTGGAAAACAGTTATCACGGCGAGACGTTGGGTGCCTTGGCGGTAGGCAATGTGTCATTGTATAAAGAAACGTATGCGCCGTTATTAATGGATGTGATAACGGTGCCGGGGCCTGATTGTTATTACCGTGAACCGGGCGAGTCATGCGCGGATTATTCCACGCGCCGTTTTACACTGATGGAGCAGGCGTTACAAGAACACGCCGAAACGGTATGCGCCGTCATTATTGAACCTTTAGTGCAGTGCGCCGGCAATATGCGTATGTATGATCCGGTTTATTTAAAATTGCTGCGTGCCGCTTGTGATAAATATAATGTGCATTTAATTGCCGATGAAATTGCTGTTGGCTTTGGGCGTACGGGAACTTTATTTGCCTGTGAACAAGCTGCCATCAGCCCCGATTTTATGTGTTTATCCAAAGGCTTAACGGGTGGTTATTTACCTTTGTCGGCAGTATTAACCACTAATCAAGTCTATCAAGCGTTTTATGATGATTATCAAAAACTGACCGGCTTTTTGCATTCGCATAGTTATACGGGAAATGCGCTCGCGTGTAGGGCAGGGCTTGCAACGCTGGAAATTTTCCAGCAACAGGCTGTTATCGAAAAGAACAAACAACTGGCTGTGATCATGGCGAAAGTCGCTGAGCGTTTTAACGAGCATCCCCATGTTTCAGAAGTGCGTCAGACCGGCATGATACTGGCCATTGAAATGGTCAAAAACAAAACCACGCGCGAGCCTTATCCCTGGCAAGAGCGCAGAGGCCTTAAAGTCTATCAATACGCGTTGTCTAAAGGGGTATTATTACGTCCGCTAGGCAACGTCATTTATTTTATGCCTCCTTATATCATAACCGGGGAGGAACTTTTAGTTATCGCTGAAGTGGCTTGGGATGGCATACAGCGAGCGGTTAAGGAATGAGAATGAAATAACGCGGACATTTTGACGTAGGATTTTTATTCGTATTCAAGGCGTATCAATAGGCGCATAGCTAGCTATGTAACTGCTGATACAACGCAGAATACAGATAAAAAGACAAGTCAAAATGTTCACGTTGTAAAATTATCATTTCTGAGGATTAATATGCGGATTTCCAGATTATATACATCAGCGCATTTGGCTGCAGGTAAAGAAATTGAATTGGATGATGAGAATGGCCATTATGTCAGAACGGTATTGCGTTTAAAAAAAGAGGCAGAAATAATTTTATTTAACGGATCAGGCGGAGAATATTTATGCATCGTTGCCGAAGTCAGTCGAAAAGCCGTGCTGATTAGGGTTAACACATGGCTGGATCGTAGCGTCGAATCACCGTTGTTGGTAACCTTAGGCTTGGGTATTTCGCGTGGTGACAGAATGGATTTGTCCGTACAAAAGGCGGTGGAACTGGGCGTTAATTTTATTACACCGTTATTAACCGAGCGTTGCGTGGTGCAATTTAAAGGTGAAAAAAAACCGCAACGTTTATTGCATTGGCAAAAAATAGTCCAACATGCCGCCGAACAAAGCGGCAGAACCACCGTACCTGAATTGACTGAAATCGAACAATTGCAACAGTGGGTTGGTAAACAGCAAGGATTGAAGGTGTTCCTTGATCCTTACGCAGAAAAAACCTTGGCAGATACCGCACCCATAGACAGGCATGTGACTTTACTCACCGGCCCGGAAGGCGGTTTTTCCGGTCAGGAGCGTGATATCGCAAAAGCGGCCGGATTTATTCCTGTGCGCATGGGGAGTCGTATATTAAGAACCGAAACTGCATCACTTGCCGCCTTGGCTGCCGTGCAGATGTTGTGGGGCGATTTTGGAACGCCGGTGTTACCTGTGTTGCCTTCTTCTCTGGATATCAAGTAATGCGTTATCTTTTTTATACGCTTGTACCGTTATTAATCTTACTGGCCGCTTTATCGCTGGCTTGCATCGTGAGCTATTTTATTGTGCTGGGCATCGGGGATGCCATCTCTTTCCGTCAACTTATAAACCGGTCGGCACAGTTGTTTTTGGTGTTAAGTATTTTTCCGGCGATGGCTTACCTGAAAATCAGTAAAGATGAGCTGGGGTTTGCCCCAAGACCCGTTTTTTTAAAACAATTGTTGCAAGGGTTCGGCTTGGGTTTTATGACCTTGATACCTGTTTTTATTGTCCTTTATGTGCTTAAAATCAATGTGCTTGATGAGACTCAAGTCTGGACAATTGGGCTGTTGGCTAAAAACATGACCATTAATTTATTAATTGCCTTGTTAATCTCGCTGATTGAAGAACCGCTGTTTCGAGGGATTATGTTGGTGTCTTTAAACAAGAAGTTACCGGTTATGGCGGCTATTTTAATTAGCTCGATTTATTATGCAGGACTGCATTTTTTTAGCAGCAATACTGACATACCGGTTCAGGATATTACCCTGTTCAGTGGTTTTAAATTGCTGGGCGAAGCGTTTGCCCACTTGCTGAATCCGGCAATTTTATCGGCATTTTTTGCCTTGTTGATGGTGGGTGTTTTTTTAGGCGTACTCAGAACGCAGGTAAAGGCGAGTCTGGGTCTTTGTATCGGTTGCCATACTTGCTGGGTATGGCAAATAAAAATGAACAAAAAATTATTCGACACGGATTATAGTTCACCCTATCACGCTCTGGTCAGCAACTATGATGGCGTTGTCGGGCCATTAGTGGCGGGTTGGCTGCTGCTGGCAATTGCCGTTTATTTTGTTTATCAACAGCTTGATAAGGCTTAACGGATTAAAAGCTTATCACCACGAAGACACGAAGGACACGAAGAAAATACCCCTGCAAAAGTTGCTACAGATTCACAGCTTATAAAAATAGGGTGAATCGTTGGCGTTTATTTATTGCCAGTGACCTAAGTCTTTAATCCCTAAAATTGTCGTATTGTAAGGGCATTTCCAGCTTTTCGTCTTTTAGCATTTGAATAACCTCTTGCAGGTCATCGCGTTTTTTACCGGTGACTCTGACTTTGTCGCCTTGAATAGCCGCTTGCACTTTAAGTTTTTTATCTTTAATTAATTTAACGATTTTTTTTGCCAGCGAGATTTCCAGGCCTTGCTTTAACGTGATTTCCTGGCGCATCAATTTACCGCTGCCCTTTGCATCACCCACGTCCATGCAGCCAACGTCAACGCCGCGTCGACTGAGTTTTGTACAGACCACACTGAATATTTGTTGTAACTGAAAAGTGGATTCAGAAATCATAGTCAACTTGTCATCAGTCAGTTCAACGGATGAATTGGTGCCTTTAAAATCAAAACGGGTGGCAATTTCTTTATTCGCCTGATCAATAGCGTTTTTAACTTCGTGGGTATCAAATTCGGAAATAATGTCAAAGGTAGGCATGGCGTTAAGTTAAAAGTAGTTAATGGATAGGATTATTTTACAACGGTTTACAGGCATTGATAACCTCGGCAACCGCTTTAATGCGTAAGTGACGAATGGCTGTACCAATGTCCGACCCTTGCAGGTCGCTGTTTATAATCGCCGCCGTGTCCACAGATGCCGCCGCTTTAGCCGTTCGCTGCAGCATTTCTGCCTGAGGGTAGGGCGCATTTTCCAAGCCGGTTCGGCCTTTGGCATCTGCTTCACAAGCCGATAAAAAATCAGCTAGCGTATTGTTGGGTTTAAACGCGCCTAAGGCATTTAAAACATCGGTTAAGGTTGACGCACGTAAGTCAAAAACTTTATGGCAATGGGTATGATATTGCATGACATGCATCGCTAATACTCTAAATGTGTTAGGCACACGCAAACGGACACATAATTTTTCCAGAATGGGCAGGCCGATTTTTTCGTGACCATAATGATGCGGCCAATTTTCTTTTGGCGTCATGCCCTTGCCCAGATCGTGAACCAATGCCGCAAATCTGACTTCAGGACTGGATGATAAAAGAACCGCCTGTTCCAGACATAGCATACTGTGTAAGCCGGTATCAATTTCCGGGTGGTATTGTTCCGGTTGCGGAACGCCAAACAGGGCATTTATTTCCGGAAATATTTTTTCCAGTGCGGTACAGCTTTTTAAGGTATAAAAAAATGCCGGGGGCGATGGTTCTTTCAGTACTTTAAATAACTCTGCCCATACGCGCTCAGGCACCAGGTAATCGACTTCTCCGGCTACAACCATAGCTTGCATCAGTTCTCTGGTTTCTTCTGCCAGTGTAAAACCAAGATGTTGGTAGCGTGCCGCAAAACGTGCAACACGCAAGATGCGCACAGGATCTTCAGCAAAGGCCGGTGAAATATGCCGAAAAATTTTATTTTCCAGATCCTGTTGTCCGCCATAAGGATCAATAAGTGCTCCTTTTGACGTCATTGCTATGGCATTGATAGTCAGGTCGCGGCGTATTAAGTCCTGTTCAAGACTGACATCAGGCGAGGCATGTACGATAAAACCTTTATAGCCGGGTGCGGTTTTTCGTTCTGTTCTGGCCAGTGCGTATTCATCATGACTTTGTGGATGCAAAAATACCGGAAAATCCTTGCCAACAGGTTTAAATCCATGCTTTATCATGGATTCAGGCGTTTCACCCAACACTACCCAGTCTTTTTCTATGACAGGAAGCCCAAGCAATTTATCGCGCACCGCACCGCCAACCAAGTATATTTCCATTAATTTACTATCAGTTATTTGTAGGTTGCGCCTAGAATAGCACAAGCTTAAACAAAACAGTGGCATAAGTCAGTGCGAATGGCAGATGTCCACCGTATGATGCTAATGTCGGTTATTAATAATCAAGGGTTGTTGTGATAGAAATTTTTTTGATAAGTATTTTGTTGGGTATCGTCACCGGGCTATTGGCCGGACTATTCGGGATCGGCGGTGGGCTGGTTATTGTACCGGTTTTGGTTATGTTGTTTACGGCGCAAGGTTTCCCTGCGGAACTGGTGATGCTGATGGCGGTGGCAACGTCTTTGGCAGCGATAATTTTGACGGCCATTGCTTCCGTTTCAGCGCATCACCGATTGGGTGCCGTCGTGTGGGCCAAAGTATTCTCCTTAAGCCCGGGGATTATGATCGGTGCAGCGTTGGGTGCAGTGGTTGCCAAGCAAATAAATGGCGATACGTTGCGCTACATTCTGGTGGTTTTTTTATTATACGTCGGGTTACAAATGGCTTTTCAGGTAAAACCAAAACCTGGCAGGGTAAAGCAATCCAGGGCTTTGGATTTTTTGGTAGCCAACTTTATTGGTTTGCTGTCATCCATTGTTGGCATAGGTGGCGGTACGCTCACGGTACCTTATTTGGTCAGCGGTCAAATGCTTATGCGCAACGCGGTGGCAGTAGCAAGTGCTTGTGGTTTACCGATAGCGGTTGCAGGCACCGTCAGTTATGCACTTTTGGGCTGGAATGCCACGCACTTGCCTGAATGGAGTTTGGGTTATGTCTACCTGCCCGTATTTATAGGGACAGGTTTGAGCAGTATTATGACTGCACCGATAGGCGCAAAATTGGCTCACAACCTGCCGGCTGCAAAATTGAAACGTTACTTTTCGTTGTTACTTTTTGTTATGGCTGCCAAGTTGATGTGGCATTAAATAATAAATCAACTCAAAAATACCATCCTGTTACAATCTGCAAATTCAAGGCTGCATGAACTGATTTTTTTTGTGTGTCGTTCAAGCTCGACTCTGCATAGCTTTATAAGATGGAAAAGTCATTGCTTCAGCCAATATGTGGTGCGATAATTTAAAAAGGGTTTAAATTTACTAAACTTATCCCTTCGTTATCTGATGCAATCTAGGAAAATGGGGCTTTTGTCGATCATAATAATTGAACATAAACCCCAAAAGCATTTGAAACATTACCCATGAGATTTTTTAAATTTGATAAACGGGATTATGAAACTTTATTGCCGTTCGGTTTTTTTTTGGTTTTTATTATCGTAGTGGGGTTCTTGGTACATTATGATGTGCTTGAGCCTCAAGAAGTGCTAATAAATGATCAACTGATAACTCACTCCAAGCCTGTGCCCTCTGATAATCTGATTCAGATTGGTACCTACATTGAAAATATTTACCTTTTTTCATCCAGCGACAAGACTTTCGATGTTGCCGGAAGAATTTGGGTTAATTGGCCCCAAGAAGCCGAGGATTTTTTTCAAGTTAGAAAGCTAACACCCGATAAATGGCTTGGCTTTGTTAATCAGGTTCATGGCTGGGATTACAAGTTGGAACAAATTTATGACGAGTCCATTAAACTTAAAGACGGTCATTATTACCAAGGTTACAAGTTTTCAGGCCATTTTTACGTTAATGATATCCAGTTTCAGAAGTTCCCCTTTCAGACCTTAAAGCTGCCACTGGTTTTTGAACTTGTCGACTTTGCAGAAACCGACTCAATAGTCAGCCTACACGACCCGCAATTGGTACCGGATGAGTCTTCATCCGGCGTGGGAAACTATATCGGTATCGCTGGTTACAAGATGACGGCTTTTAATATTTTTTCCAATACACATCAATATGCCAGTGATTTCGGTCTGCAACGGATAAATGCCAAGCCGATGCGCACCAGTCAGGTTGTTTTTGAGACAACTTATAAACCGTCTGTGAATGCCGCGTTACTTACTCTTTTTTTACCACTGCTTATAGTTATGACCTTGGCGCTTTTCTCGCCGATGTTATCAGCATCACTTTGGGATGTCCGGTTAAGCGTACCACCGACCGTATTACTTACTTTGATTTTTTTGCAACAAGGTTATAAGGATAAGTTACCGGAGCTTCCTTATATAACCTATATGGACATGATTTATAATATTTGCTATTTCATTATTTTGATTCTATTTGTACTTTTTCTCTGGGGCTCCAATCGACTTATACGTGCGCCCGAAATCCAGAAATCGGTCGTTATCGAACATATCGATACGATTGATAGTCAATTTCAGATTATGCTGACTATTTCCTTATTTGTCTTGGGTGGGGTTGCCTGGTTTGTGGTATAGGCTTTCAACCTGAATTCAGGAAATAGAGCATTAAAATATATTTCTGTATTAACCTCAGAGGGCGAAACATCGAGCCTGTTAAGTCATCTCTGTAACGCATCATTTTACCGGTCACACCCTCTGATAGGTATCAGTTTTTATATGATGCGCTATAATCACCTTTGAGATTAAATGATGGCCGAAATAGAGGTAACTTTAGTTTTGGGCAATGTCATACCATTGAGAACAATAACTACCATTGAATAATAGGGAAATAAATAATTATGACAGAAAAAAAACATACAAATGATGAACAATGGCAGGATAAATTGACGCCGGAACAATTTAGTATTTGCCGTTTAAAAGGCACTGAAGCACCTTTTACAGGAAAATATACCGATTGCAAACAATCAGGTATTTATCATTGTATTTGTTGCGGTACGCCTTTATTTGATTCCGATACCAAGTACGATTCCGGTTCAGGTTGGCCCAGTTTCTGGGCTGATTTGCCGGAAGGCAGTGTCACTGAACATGTTGATACCAGCCATGGGTTGCGTCGGGTTGAAGTGACCTGTCGTGTTTGTAATGCACATTTGGGTCATGTGTTTGAAGATGGCCCGCAACCCACCGGTCTGCGGTATTGCATTAACTCCGCTGCACTGGATTTAAAAGAAAAATCATGAGCGCCCGGCAACAGGTTCAAAACTTGCTGGATTTTATTGATGCCAGCCCCAGTCCATGGCATGCGGTTAACAGCATTGAAACTCGGTTGGCGGCTTTTCAGTTTGTAAAACTGGATGAAACAGTCCAATGGGATTTACAGCCGGGTGGGCGTTATTATGTTATTCGTGATGATTCCTCTATCGTTATTTTTGTGCAGGGGCAAAAACCGTTAGTTGAAACGGGCTTTAAAATCATCGGTGCACATACCGATTCCCCCGGCCTAAGAATAAAACCCAATGCCGGTACGGGTTCGGATGGTTTGCTAAGACTCGGCGTAGAGATTTATGGCGGACCCATTCTGGCGACCTTTACCGATCGGGATTTGAGTCTGGCCGGAAGGATCAGTTATAAAGACGATAAAAATGCCATTGTTAGTCGGCTAGTCAACTTTGACCGGCCTTTATTACGATTACCCAATCTGGCTATTCACATGAATAGAGCCGTTAATGAAGACGGCTTAAAACTCCACAAGCAAAATGAATTACCCTTGATTTTATCGGTATTGGCAGAGGAGTGTTTGCCGCAAGCTTATTTTTCACAACTCCTCCAGCAGCAAGCCGCATGTGAAGCAGAGCGTATTTTATCTTGGGACATGGCCGTGTACGATACTCAAAAAGGTGCTTTTTGGGGAGCGGAAAACGAGTTTTATGCCGATAGCCAGCTCGATAATTTAGCCTCTTGCCACGCCGCGTTACACGCTTTGCTGGATGATGGGGTGTTAGAAAATGATCATACATTAATTTGCGCTTTTTTTGATCATGAAGAAATTGGCAGTGAAAGCAATAAAGGCGCAGATGGCAGCTTTTTGGGCGATGTGCTGCAACGTATTGCTTTAGCGACTGAAAAAAATAAAGACGATTTTGCCAGAGCCTTGGCGAAAAGTTTTATGATTAGTGCGGACATGGCGCATGCCTATCAACCCAATTTTCCGTTAGCCTACGATTCAGAACATAAAGTAGCCGTGAACAAAGGTCCGGTGATCAAAGTTAATGCCAATCATCGCTACAGCACAGAAAGTATTTCACAGGCCTTGTTTGTTGACTGGTGCGAGCAGGCGGGCGTACCTTATCAAAAATACTCGCACCGTACCGACCTGGCTTGCGGCAGTACCATTGGGCCGATAACGTCAGCCAGACTGGGGATTCGTTCGGTTGATGTCGGCAATCCACTATGGGCCATGCACAGCATCAGGGAAAGCGCCGGCGTATTGGATCATGGTTATATGATAAAAGTGTTGAAAAAGTTTTTGTCAGTGCCGGTTTAGCCGTTATACACTAAGTTGGGATATATCTAATAAAATCTCCCCTAACCCCTCTTTTTCAAAGAGGGGTGATTGAATGATTACAAATACACAAAGGTGCAGCATTGCTCAATTACATTCTTTATTACAAGCTACGTAAAATCAAGAAATGAAACTCATCAGCGTGTTATGGATGTTAGGTGGTTTATTGTTTTCGCAGTTGCTTTGCGCAGATAATTCCTCTGTCGAATACAAGATTAAGGCGGGGTATTTGTATAACTTCACCAAATTTATTAACTGGTCTGCAGATCATGATGAAGCCTTTAATCTTTGTATTGCTGGTGATGATCCATTTGGTGAATTAATTGATCCCATAGAAAAGCTCTCGGTCATAGGGCGACCTATCAAAGTATTCAGATTTGACAGTCTAAAAAAAATGGATAAAGAACCCCACTGCCATATCCTCTTTGTAAGTCCCTCTATTAAAGATAAGCTGGCTGTCCGGTCTTTTGATGACACATTACTCGTGGGTGAAAGCGGAGATTTTATAGAGCAAGGCGGAATGATTGGTTTCGTCAACAAACAAGACAAAATAAAATTACAAATTAATCTTAAAACGATAACTCAAAGCGGCTTGAAAGTCAGTGCAAAATTACTTGAAGTCGCTGATGTCGTTAAGGGGATTAACAATGATTAAATTAATTGGTAATCTGTCAATAAATCGCAAGCTATTGCTGACTTTAATTTTATCCAGTGTTTTATCGTTATTATTTGCCGGCTTGTTTTTGATAGTGCTTGAAATTACAGAGTTTCAGAAAAATACCCGTGATGATTTGTCAGCGCTGGCAACAATTATTGGTAATCGTAGTACTGCTGCATTGGCGTTTCAAGATATGGATTTAGCCAATGAGAATCTTGGCGTGCTTGAAACGCTTCCGGAAGTGCAAGCGGCCTGTCTTTATGATGCACAGGGTGCTGTTTTTGCTCAATTATCGAAAAATGACCCAGATAAATTTTCCTGCCCTCAAACTATTGGCGATGCAAGAACCCGATTTGAATCGGTTAATTTATATGTAGTCCAGCCGATTGTAGTTGATGCAGACAGGCTGGGTAGTGTTTATATTCATGCTGATTTGACTCAGTTAGTTTGGCGAAAAATACAATTTATCGGGCTGCTGTTTTTAGTGTTTTTAGCTGTAACAACAATGACCTTCTTTCTAACAAAACCTCTCTTAAAGCTTATTACCTCACCCGTTAAAAAACTGGTGAATACTGTTAAAGCTATCATTGATACGAAAGATTATTCATTGCGAGCTGTTAAAGTCAATAATGATGAATTAGGTGTCCTGGTTGATGCCTTCAATGGTTTGATTGGTACCGTTGAGACCCAAAACGGGTCTTTGATGCGGGCAAAAGACCGTTATCGGGCTCTTTTTGATGATAACCCTAGCATGATATTTAATCTCTCCGAAGGCGGGGTTATCTTATCGGTTAATCGTACCGGTGCCATACAGTTGGGTTTGGCTGTTGAAGCATTACAGGGTCGCTCGATCTTTCATTTCATATCTCCAGATGATTTACCGGTAATGCAGTCCTTGGTTGAGCATTGTTTGGTGAGTCCCCTATCTATCCATAAAGAAGGATTTAAACTTGCTTGTCATGGTGAACGGCGTATTTGGGTTAGGGCAGCCGCTAAATTAGTTGAGAATGAAAATCAGCAAAGCAGTTTATTGCTGGTTTGTGAGGATGTAACAGAGGCTCATGATTTGACTGAACAAATTGCTTTTCAAGCCAGCCATGATGCCTTGACGGGGCTTGCAAACCGCAGTGAATTTGATAGACATATTAATCAATTGGTGGCATTGGTGCGTACGGATAACTCTGAGCATGCCTTGTGTTATATGGATCTTGATCAATTTAAAGTGATTAACGATACTTGTGGGCATCTTGCCGGGGATGAATTGCTTAGACAATTGGGTGATTTGTTAAGAAAAAATTTACGAAAGCATGATTTTGTGGCTCGTTTGGGTGGTGATGAATTTGGCGTATTGATGTATAAATGTTCATTGGGTGAGGCTTTTCAAGCCAGCGAAAAAATACGCGACATGATAAGTGATTTTCGTTTTGGCTGGGAAGACAGAAGTTTTACTGTTGGTGTGAGTATCGGCGTTTCATCTGTCAATGCTAAAAGCGGTAATGCCGTAGAGCTGCTTAAAGAGGCAGATGCCGCCTGTTATGCAGCAAAAGATCAGGGCAGAAATCGAGTGCATGTTTTCTTGCCTGATGATAAAGACCTCGCGCTAAGACAGGGAGAAATGCAATGGGTATCAAAAATACAGCGAGGCCTGGAACAAAATCATTTTTGTCTTTTCGGGCAACCGATAGTTCCAATCTCCGGCAATCATGAGAAGCTTCATTTTGAAACCTTGGTACGTTATCGGGATGACAATGACCTTATTATCCCGCCTGGTGCCTTTTTGCCGGCTGCGGAACGGTATAACCAGGCCTCTGCACTGGATCGATGGGTCATCAGCCATCTATTCGAGTGGCTTGCCAATAAACCGAATTTTCTGGATAACTTGTCTGTTTGTTCCGTTAATTTGTCAGGTGTCTCTCTGTCGGAAGCATCCATGCTGAATTTTATTACAGAACAATTTAGTTTGTGGGCCATTCCAACGCATAAAATCTGTTTTGAGATAACGGAAACGGCTGCCATTGCCAACTTATCAGCGGCAACTAAATTTATTAATTATTTAAGGGAGCGTGGTTCTTTATTCTCACTGGATGATTTTGGTAGCGGTTTGTCTTCTTTTGCGTATTTAAAAAACCTGCAAGTAGATTATCTTAAAGTTGACGGTTTTTTTGTTAAGGACATTGTCGATGATGAAGTTGATCTTGCCATGGTCAGAGCGATTAACGAAGTCGGCCATATTATGGCTAAAAAGACGATTGCTGAATTTGTTGAAAATGAAGCAATCTTCAACTTGCTAGGTGAACTGGGTGTAGATTATGCACAAGGGTATGGTATTGGCAAGCCAGTACCTCTGAATGAACTTACACTAATAAAACCCTTTACACCGGCATCAAAATGAACGGTAAATTGGCTATAACGGTAAACGGGTTAGTGGTTATAGGCTGCCTTGGTTCAGGTATCGCCATTGCTCAAAACAAGGTGGAGGATTATTTTGCCATGTCACCGGCTGAACTAGCCGAGACGCCTGTCACTATTGCCACCGGAACGCCAAAACCGGTTTTTCAAGCAGCCGCCGTGACCAGTGTTGTAACTGCCGAGCAAATTAAATCCATGGGCGCGACTGAACTGCATGAGGTTCTGGAAACAGTGCCGGGGGTTCATGCCACGCTTCAGCCAAATACCTATGACTATAGTTACAGCATACGTGGTATCCGTAATGCGCAAAACTCTCAAGTGTTGATACTATTAAACGGCACCCGTATTACCACACCTTTCAATGGCACATTACCGACCGGTACGGAGTTGCCTATCGAGGCTATTTTGCAAGTGGAAGTTATCCGGGGGCCAGGTTCTGCGTTGTATGGCGCGGATGCGTTTGCCGGCGTTATTAATATCATTACCAAAAAAGCCAAGGATATTAATGGTAAAGTCTTGGGGGTTCGGGCAGGAGATCATGGCACCCAGAGCGGATGGGGGCAGTATGGCGCTGAGTGGGCCGGCTGGGATGTTGCGACCAGTCTGCAATATCAGCATACTGATGGCGATGGCGGGCGTATCGTTAATGTCGATGCTCAAACCAGCTTTGATAGCGGGTTTGGAACGCTTGCTTCTCATGCCCCAGGCCCAATGAATACAAGCTATGAAACCCTCAACGGGCATCTTAATCTGCAGCGCAAGCATTGGGATATTGGTTTCTGGGCATTTAATGAAAACGGAGGCCTTCGTCCGGGTATTGCCGGAGCGTTGGATCCAAATGGCAGCGCCAATGGTCAACAATATTTAGGTGATGTGCGGTTTTCCACGGAAGACTGGCTAACTAATTGGGAGCTGGCGGCTCATGCCAGTTATTTGCAGGCTAATTTTCAGGTACAAGCACACCTTTTTCCAAATAATGCTTTCTTGCCCACAGGTTCTGATGGGAATTTGATTCAAAGCTTCGTCCCAACTACGCATTTCCCGGTAGGACTCAATGATAATTTAGGGCGAATGGAGAAAATTCCCGCAATTGAATTGAGCTCAATCTACAAGGGACTTGACAAGCATATCATGCGCTTTAGCTCCGGTTTTCGCCATGAAGGAATTGCGACCAGTGATAATAGAAATTTTGGCTACGGCGTGCCGTTGCCTCCTGTGGTTAATGGCGCATTAACAGATGTTACGGGTACATCTTTTGCTTATTTACCGAGTGTCCACCGGACAATCGTGTCTTTAGTAGCCCAGGATGAATGGCAAATTGCTCACGATTGGCAGTTCACTGCCGGCGTGCGTTATGACCATTATTCCGATTTTGGCGGAACCTTTAATCCGCGTCTTGCCCTGGTTTGGGATATTAATGAACAATTCACCAGCAAGCTTTTGTATGGCAAGGCTTTTAGAGCGCCCAATTTTGCTGAACAGTTTACCCAGAATAATCCGGTAATACTGGGCAAAAGAAATTTACAGCCTGAAACCATCAATACCTATGAATGGGCTTTTAGTTACCGGCCAATTTCATCACTGAGCACCGCTGTCAATGTGTTTTATTATCAAATTGACAAGCTTATAGCGGCAGTGCGTGATCCAGGAACGGGTGCAAACATGTATCAGAATAGTAGCAATCAAAACGGTTATGGAACAGAATTTGAATCTAACTGGCAAATCGCTGAACGATGGAGTGTAAAAGGCAATTATGCGTGGCAACATTCAATCAACGAGGCAACCAACAGCAGTGTGACAGGGGTGCCAGAGCATCATGTTTTTGTGGCACTTGACTGGCAATTTTTGCCTCAGTGGCAATTACAACCACAGCTTAACTGGATAGGCGGGAGAACCCCTGTATTAAACGAAAATATTACATCGGGCGATAACTGGAAGTTGAGAAATTATGAAACAATCGACTTAACGCTACGAGGTAAAAAACTGTTCAAACATCTCAATCTCGCTGCCTCCTTACGCAATGCATTCGATACAAAATATTATGAACCGACTGCCCTGCAAGTACCTGCAACGCTTCCTATGCCGGGAAGAAGTTTTTATCTTGAAGCATCAGTTAACTTTTGACGACTTCTTATGTTGTCGACTTAAAGCACTTATGAGCAAGCGCCGCAACCAAGGTAATTTCCGGCGAAGAACAGTCCCAACTTACTGATCTGTATTCCTCCCAAGAACACGCGACTTACGGATTGACTCGCTTCTTGACGCTTGGCCAGAAACAGCCTTTATTGGTAAGTAAATTCCATATATCCGGTTTTTTTTCAGCTACGTTATCAAGCATATCCGTTATTTTTATCGCAGCCGGCCAGCGTTCGCCGTGATAATCCGTCATTGGACCAATTTTTATAAAATTGATGCCCGGTACTGATAAAAAACGTAACAAGGCTTGCTCCATAGCGGCATAAGTATAGTGAATATCGTTTTCATGGCATGCTTTAATCATACAAGCGATTAAAGCGATAGCAATATGGGGAAAAGTCCGTCGCTCGTCTAATGTAAAATAATCCGGCCATTCTTCATCGATACCCGCTAAGGTATGCGCTTCATTTGTTCTTTTTTTAAATGCTTTCGATACACAAAACCGTGATACTTCTCCCAAGTGCTCTCGATTAATAGGCCGCATCATTGCAGCATTATTAATCTTGCAATGGAGTTCAAGTGGAAATAATTTTTCCGGGTTATTGGCGTCAGGAAGGATAAGGCGAGTTGCTGCGGCATAATCTCCAGAGCTCCGGTGACGTATCAGGTAATGGATCGATTGTTGGTCAAATTCGTCAAATTCCAGCCCGTCAGGGTAGTGTTCAGGATTTTCAAACTTGGTTTCAATGCAATACACTTGATAACGCAGTTTATAGACCTCATTTTTAAGCTCATCAGAAGTTGCGGAGACCATCTCAAAATATTGATTAAAAACTTCTATAATATTAGTCAAGTGCTTGTCTCCTAATTAATCAGGGGTGCAGTCAATATAACAGTTTACTGCATTGGTTTTCATGAAGGGTTTCGGGATGTTGAAGAGGCTGTTTTGCACATTATGCAATCTGAAGTTCTTAAATTTACGACAACCAGAATAAACCGGTATCGAGACGACAGTATACTGCTTGTTTGGTTCAGGATAATTTTTCTATTATCTGCATCGAAATGAGCTGGCATTTTTCCGCTTGAATCAAGAAGTTCGTCTTGTAATACGCCTCTTCCATGACCAATATCTTAAACCCATTGGCAAGCAGCAATTCCCGAATCTCGTCTTCTGTTGGCAGGTATTTAAAACCACCTCCGGTGAGCAAACGAAGTTGAAATTTCAATACCTTATTGATCTTATTCAGGTCGATGTTGTGGGCAATACAATCGTCGAGCACACGTTGGCGATGTTCTGCGGATAATCCACGACCTTTCAAAGGGCTGGATATAACAAGTTTGCCATTCGGCTTTAGAACCCGACACATCTCGCGGATCGCCAGTTCCGGGTTTTCAATATTAAATAATACGTTAACGCTGGTGACGGCATCAAAACTCTCATCGGGGAAGTCCATATGGGTAACGTTTCCAACCGCTACTGTTACGTTATCGAATTGCCGGGTTTTGGCACCTGCGGTTTTTATCATGCCTTCGCTAAAGTCAATTGCCGTAACCTGCCGTTGTTGATTCGCCAGTCTAATGGTAAGGTTACCCGTACCACACCCGGCGTCCAGTACTTGAGTACCTGTCAGGGATAACTCGGCTACACGATCAAGCATACGATTGTTGTCAGGTAACAGGGCAATGTAGTCGTAAGTCTCTTGTGAGAACTCACTCCAGAAGTCTGACCATTGATCATTGATAACATCAAAACTACGACGGTACATATCGGCCTGAATCAATTGGGGAGCCACTACAGGCATCCGTCTCCCCGTCAGGAAGAGCAGTAACTCTGTGGCAGTTAACGACCCGGAGAGCATGGCAGCAACAGGGTTGGACGGGATAGGTCGCAGACCTGCTACTGCTTGTTGGTAGACACTAAGATCAACGTATTCAGGAAAGATTGGACAGAATTTTGCCGCATTAAACTGATTCGTTTTGGGGTTATATTCCATGTACTCTTTAAAGGTCATGCCCTCAGGTGCAAAGACCAGCAGCGAAGTGCCCATACCAATTATTGGCGAAGTAAATACGTATTTATTCAGCTTCCGTGCGGTAGCGTAGAGATGAATTTTTTCCTCTATAGTAAAAAATTCGATAGCATCGACTATCACGTCGCAGCCTTCAATGAAGGTCGTGATATTCTCGGCATTAACGCCGGTGTTAAATGTAGTTATCCGGCATTCCGGGTTTATATCACTGACCAATGCTGACATGACATCGGCTTTGTTCTTGCCAAGTGTGGACTCCAGCGCACCATACTGCCGATTGCGGTCAGAAGCACCAAAGCAACTTGGGTCAGCAATATGAAAAGCACCGACACCTGCGCGTGCCAAGGTGATCAACTGGATACCGCCTACACCCCCGACGCCGGCAATGCCGATACAACTGTTACGCAATCGTTGTTGGTCTTCTTCGGTTATTATCCCGATATTACGCGAGAAAAGTTCATTGTAATGGGCATCATTTGATTCATATCGCATAGTTGTCTCTCATTGAATAAGTATCTGGAGAAATTTAATACGGACAAAAAATAGTCAAATATTTTGGCGTTATTTGCCATGATAATTCCTTCGTAAAAAGTTGGGTTTGTGTTTGCGACACGAATCTACAACTTTGCAACGAAGGAATGCGCATAAAATAACTCAGGCATCTTGCTCCCTCTCCCACCGGGAGAGGGTTGAGGGGATATATGTGGTCAAGTTATTTTATCCATGTTCCTAAATGGTTTAAGAGTATCCACAATACTCTTAAACCACTGGATGTTGTGGTTGATCACCTGTTACCCAAGGATGATCTGGTTTCGCAAAATGTCTCCCACTGGATAGGATTTTCCGCTCGTTTGCATATACTACATCTTGTGCCTGCTAGATTGATATAGATATTTCGCAGGATCTATTTATTAACGGGAATTGCTTGGAATGAATGGGCTATTATCCAGTAAAGATTTTATCAGCATGGCAAACTCGACTATTCAAAATAGCGGAAATTTAAAAAATCAAATGACTCTGAGTAAGTTGCTGTTATCATTAGCCAAAATCTGCCTGCGCAGCAAAGAAGCTTTTATCTTGAGGCATCGATTATTTTTCGATTCTATAAAAAATCCCGTATGAGCATTTGTTCTTTTGCCTCCCAAGACAGACAAAGCACAATTAATAAGTGTGGGGGAAATCTTGCCCCTTCTGACGGTGAGCTTTACCTGATTAAACAGTTTTACCGGTTGTCGGAGTCCGACCTGCTATTTTCAGCACTTGAAACGGGCTTGGACTGGCAGGAAGAAACTATTTTTATTTTCGGGAAATGGGTTAAAGTTCCTCGCTTGATGTCTTGGTATGGCGATCCCGATGCTTATTATCAGTATTCAGGGGTTAAACATCAACCCAAACCATGGAATGCAGTACTCCAGTCAATCAGGGAAACAGTAGGGCAACAATGCCAATCTACCTTTAACAGCGTATTGGCTAATTTATATCGTAACGGTCAAGACTCAATGGGTTGTCATGCCGATGATGAAAACGAGCTGGGACACAATCCGCTCATTGCCTCGTTAAGTCTGGGCGACGAACGCTTGTTTAAACTGCACCATAAAAAAAGTAAAGAAACCGTCGATATTACTCTCGGCCATGGCGATTTGTTAATCATGGCGGGCACCCTCCAGCATCACTGGATGCATTCGATACCTAAAACCAAAAAACTTAAAAAACCACGAATCAACTTGACGTTTCGTAAGATTCTGGTGGATTAAGTATTGATTTATAACTACTCAACCATTAAAAAATAGAACACGGATTTGACTGATTGACACGGATAAGGGAAGATTTTTTGTAACTACTCAGCGTAATTTTTTTCAAAAAATAAAAAATAATACTTGA
>JBAXXH010000071.1:0-18737 GCA_037127995.1 Methylococcaceae bacterium
CTAGTGAAAATCGCAACGCTACGTCCAATAAGGTTTCGTCCTGTTCAATGGTTATGAAAACAGCATTGTCTGGATATTGAGTGACGACATTGTCGCCTGGATTTTCCGGCAGATTATACGTTGTCGCAGATGCCGACCCGGTAGCGACAAAACAGATCATTAAAAAAACAGAAAGAACGCGAGGTTTCATGGCATCAATTTTTTATAAGTCATCTACAGAAATGATTGTATGGTTTTTTCCAATAAATAATTTCAAAAAGCAGTACGTAAAGGCACTGGTTGCCTTGGAGCGGAGAAAGTTAAAAACTTAATTTGCTGAAAGCCCCTATTATAAAATGCTTTTTTAAAGGCATTGACAGTTCGCGATATCATACAATAAGTAGTCGGGTTTTAGGTGTTTTGTCGCAAAGTTTCATAAACTATAAAACTGCTTACATTTGAACACAACTATCTTGTCAACCAAGCATCGGGTGTCCTGGTCGTTAGACTGTTAGTATCCGGTAGGTTCTGAATTACGGCTTATTATCTATTGGCGGCAGACCACTGTCAGTAGTCTATATTATAACCCTGCGTATTTTTTTGCTGCCAGTCCGGCTGCACTGTCAGTAGTTCCGATATTTTGTGGCACAATCATTGATACGGCTTGGCTTCGGTGTAAAATAGTAACCGGTTTGTCAGCAGCATCGTCATGCGCGAGCAATCCGGACTAAAATGCCACATATTCAGGCTTGTTACCTACCGTGGCTAATTTTGACCCCCTGCAAAGCGTGCGCTGAATGACACCATGAAGTCACTGCACTATTTTTTTGTAACTATCTAATCTTAGGAGCTTTTTATGAACAAGTCTGAATTGATTGCCGCTATCGCTGAACACGCCAATCTAACCAAAACTGACGCAAACCGTGCGTTGGATGGTTTGATTAAAACCATTGAAACCACCCTGGCATCGGGAAATCCCGTGGCATTGGTGGGTTTTGGCTCATTCGAGGTTAAAGCAAGAACAGAACGTAAAGGCCGTAATCCTCAAACCGGTGAAGAAATCACCATTGCTGCGGCAAATATCCCGTCTTTTAAGCCCGGTAAGGCTTTGAAAGAGGCCGTTAATCATTAAGGATTGGCGATAACAGGTTAAGAACCTGCTGGTATCGGCTCTTAACCAGTAACAATAATGAAAAAAAGGCATTAACGAGGGCAGATTTTGTTGAACAACAGCTCAATGAGGTGAGCTTAAGCATCCGGTTTTAACTGCCCTTTTCAATGTTGGCTCGATAGATAACCGGCCAAGCGTCTCCGCATGTCTTTCGTGTGTGATCCTTCCCAGTAAATGCGCCGGCAATCGACACAATAATGGAATACCTCATAGTAAAGTCGGGTTTTAGGTTCGAGTCGATCCAGAATATCCGCCTTGGCGACCGGTGCCAGTTCGCCGTTGCAAACCAGACACCGAACAAAGGCGTTAATTGAGTTGCGCAGGTCGTAGCGGTTTAAAACCTCAATAATCTGGCTTTCAACGTTAACGGCTCGTACCCAATAGCCATAGTTGATTTGTTTGGCATACAAAAGCCGAAGGTCACGGGTGAGCATGATGCGGTGTTCAGTTACCGCGATATTGACCACCTCTTTTTCTTGAAAGTCGTTTCGATAAAGACAGTCAAAACCCAATAAACGCATAAGTTTGGCGAGCTTGCCAAGATTCACGTCCAGGACGAAACGGGGAATGGGCACTATTTTTTCGCGCAGCTTGAGCAAGGGCGTGGTGTCCAGGCTTATAAAAGCCGGGTAGACGGCAACACGGTCGTCAGCTTGTAACTGATAATCAAACCCCACAGCTTCACCCTTTATAATAATTAGCTCAACTTCAGTATGAGGGACACCGAAAACTTCGATGGGGTCTTTGATGCCTGGATGACCGCTAAAACGATAGAGGTTCGTTCGCTTGCGCTGCAAAGGGGAGAGGAAATCGTTTAATTCTGCGTAGAATCGAAACTCCGCGCTGTATTCAAGTTTCATGTCAACCACAAGTCCTATAACTCCTTCTACAAAGTGAGACGGCTGGAATGAGGGGCACGTAACGACTTGATAACCACAAATTGCCAACCATTGGACGTCACTCGTTATTTAACGCTATACTCAAATTGAAAAAAATGATCATAGAGCCGTTAATTCTGTTAACGAGTCTATGAAATAGAGGCTTGAAACGCAGTTTTCGGTAAAGAGCTTCGATACGACTTTATCATGGGAATTATGCCAATGAAAAAAATATTTTTTTTATTAGTTGCCGGCCTGACTGGATGTGTCCAACCTAATCATGCGATTGTTTCGATAAATGATTTAAACTGGATTGATCTAAGTCATAGCTATGACAGTGCTACCTTATATTGGCCCAATAATAGTCACGGCTTTGAACACATTACAGAAGCGGAAGGAAGAACACCCTTAGGCTATTATTATTCTTCCTATCGCTTAAGCACACCTGAACATGGCGGCACGCATCTGGATGCACCCATCCATTTTGCAGAAAACAAATTAACAGTTGACCAAATACCCTTAAGCAGTTTGACAGGTAATGCCGTTGTTATTGATGTCTCCAAAAAAGCCCTGGTCAATCGTGATTATCAGATTAGTGTTGAGGATATTGAAAATTGGGAAAAAGAAAATAATAGAATACCCGACAACACCATCATCCTTTTTAGAACCGGTTACGGGCAGTACTACCCTAACCGGGAAAAATATTTTGGTACTCCCAAAACCGGCATGGAAGCGATACCTGAATTACATTTCCCCGGCATTTTACCGGAAACTACGCAATGGTTGATTGAAAAAAGGGCTATCAAAACCTTGGGACTGGACACTCCAAGTCTGGATTACGGTCAATCAAAAGCATTTAAAACCCATCAGATTTTACTGGGTAGCAACAGACCGGGATTTGAAAACCTTGCCAATTTAGAGCAATTGCCATTGAAAGGTATCTATGTTGTGGCCTTACCGATGAAAATAGCCAAAGGAAGCGGTGCTCCGCTGCGAATAATAGCGACGCTGGTTTCGCAAGAGTAGCTATTTTTGCCCAACACCCCTGACAGCGATTTAACGTGGATGCATTTATAAATAATTGCGGTGCAGGCAATAGATTCTCAGATAAATAATTTTGATGTATACGGATAACATTCCTTGAAGGGATGTTATCCGTATCAGCTACAGCGAGGCGAATTGGAAATTAATTTCTGAAAGAATATGTCAGCCCCTGGCAGAAAGCAAAAGCCGAAGTCGCTTATTCAGTAGCCAATAAATGCTGTTTTATGTTGCACCGGATAAAAATAAACATTATTTGGGACGCCGTACACCGCTATAGTGTTGTTGCCAATAGCGGTTTTTAAGGCTGGAAACCAGCACCCGTCCGGTATGCTGGCTGGGAGCGTGAACAAACTGATCATTGTTGACATAAATGCCGACATGAGAAAATGAGTTGCCGTTGGTGTTAAAGAACACCAGATCGCCGGAATGCACATCATTTTTGGGGATTTGCGGTAAAGCCAGTGCCATTTCTTTTACCGTTCGTGGCAAGGTTATGCCCTGTTTTTCGTAGACATGTTTAACAAAGCCGCTGCAATCAAAACCTTCTTCGGGCGACTCTTTACCATAATGATAAGGAGTCCCTTGCAGGCTCAGTGCATAGGTGCTGACTGATGACGGGCTTTGGGCGGCAGGCTTTATTTCAGGAACGCTGGCGCAACCGGAAAATAAAATCACGGTTGCCGGTAACAGCATCCAGATAAAAAATTTATGGGCTGAGGTGTTCATAATCGGGCTTTGATCCTCCCTATAATAACCACTTGTTTTTAAGTTTCTGTTTGTTTAAGGCCAGCCATTGAATCGCAATAATTGGAATGGCCGACTCTATTTCGTTGCTTTCCAGCATTTGATAGGCTTCATCAAAATCCACGGCACGCACCAATATATCTTCGTCTTCGTGATCCAAGCCATGAATGCCGCCAATATGAGTGCTGTCCACTTTGCCACAGAATAAGGTTATGCGTTCTGATGCCCCGCCGGGTGTGGTGTAAAACTCGTTAATAACCAGCAATTCCTGGATTTCGCAGCCGGCTTCTTCCAGGGACTCCCGGTAAGCGACTTCTTGTGCAGTTTCACCTTCTTCTATTGCACCGGCAACAATTTCCACCAGCCATGCCCTATCGGGTTGCAAAATGGCACCAGCCCGGAACTGTTCGATTAATATGACTTTATCGGCATCGGGGTCATACAATAATACGGCAACACAACTGCCTCGTACAAATAATTCACGACTTATTTCCGGACTCCAACCACCGGCATACAGGGTATGTTTAAGGCGGTATTTTTCCATGCGGAAAAACCCCGAGTAAAGGATTTCTTTATCGATGATTTCAAATTGTTTGGTCATTATTTTTCCTGGTATGACACTTTATAAATCACACCTAGTTTATCATCACTAATCAACAGGTTGCCATTGGGTAGGGTTAAGATATCCACTGGACGTCCCAGCACATCGCCGTCTTTGGTTAACCAGCCACTGATGAAATCCTGTTCTGAAATGGCTTTGTCCTGATTAAATTTAACTAAAGCAACACGGTAGCCTTGCGGCTCGGTTCGATTCCAGGAACCATGCTGCGCGACAAACAACTGGTTTTTGTATTCAACCGGAAATTGTTTGCCCTGATAAAAGCGTATCCCTAACGGTGCAATATGCGCTTTAAATTTCCAGGCGGGTGCAGTAAATTGCGGGCATTTTTTATCGGCCGCCAATTCAGGATCAGGAATGTCGCCACCATGGCAGTAGGGATAGCCAAAATGCTCGCCTTTAACAGACCAGTGGTTCAGTTCATCCGGTGGCGTATCTTCACCTAAATAGTCCCGACCGTTATCGGTAAAAAACAAGGCATGGGTGTCTGGTTGCCAATCAAAACCGACGGTGTTTCTGATACCCCTGGCAATAATTTCAAAGTCACTTCCATCCGGATTTAATCTGACCAGCGAGGCGTAAATGTCCTTGTCAGGATTACAAATATTGCAGGGCGCACCAACGGCGGTGTACAACTTGTTGTCAGGACCAAAACGCAAATATTTCCAGCCATGACGTTTGTCGGAAGGAAATTGGTCAAAGATGACAACAGGCTTGGGCGGATTGCCTAACTGCCGGACAATGTGGTCAAAACGGATAATACGACTGATTTCTGCGACATAAAGCCCCCCGTCCTTATAGGCTAGGCCATTGGGCATCGTTAAGTTGCTGGCAATAATATGGCGCTGTTCGGCGATTCCGTCATTATTGCTGTCTTGCAGAGCATAGACATCCCCTTTTACACCGGTACCGACAAAGACCACGCCGTTATCGCCCAAGGCCAAACTGCGTGCATTGGGTACGTTATCGGCATAAATGGCTATTTTAAATCCCTCCGGTAAATGCAGTTGTTTTAACACAGCCTGATGATCAACTGATTCTGCAAAAGCCAGGCAGCTGTTGAGTAAAAGTAAGGGAAGTAGGGTTTTTTTTAAAAAATACACGGCAATGACCTTTAATAAATAAACGTTGCGATATATTATCATTCTTATGAGGGTTGGAATGTGTTATTCAATCACCATATTAACTCTAACATCAATTTATCTGAGGCTATTACCATGATGCGAATTTTTCTTTTTCTGGCAACCAATGTGGCAATCATGGTTGTTGTTAGTATTATTTTTAATCTCTTGGGCTTAAGCGGTACTTTAGATGCACAAGGTGTCGATCTTAATCTTAATGCCTTGTTGGTTATGTCAGCGGTGATCGGCATGACCGGTTCAGTGATTTCCTTGGCACTGTCCAAATGGTCTGCAAAACGGGCGATGGGTGTGCAGGTTATTGAACAACCGCAAAACCAGACTGAACGCTGGTTACTGGATATTGTCGCTAAACAGGCACGTCTTGCCGGAATCGGCATGCCTGAAGTCGGCATTTTCCAAACCCCTGAGGCCAATGCCTTTGCTACCGGAATGAATAAAAACAGTGCGCTGGTGGCGGTCAGTACCGGTTTGTTGCAAAACATGAATGCCGATGAAGTGGAAGCCGTGGTGGGTCATGAAATAACGCATGTTGCCAATGGCGATATGGTAACCATGGCTTTAATGCAAGGGGTGGTGAATACCTTTGTGTACTTTTTTGCAACCATCATTGGTCATTTTGTTGACCGTGTTGTTTTTAAAACCGAACGCGGTTATGGCCCCGCTTATTACATCACCCAAATGCTTGCACAAGTTGCTCTGGGTTTTCTGGCGTCCATGTTGGTTATGTGGTTTTCTCGTTATAGAGAATTTAAAGCCGATGCCGGTGGTGCAAAATTAGCCGGCCCCGAAAAAATGATAGGCGCTTTACGTGCCTTGCAACGTGGACAAGAGGCGCAAGACCTGCCCGGACAATTAGCAGCCTTTGGCATTAATGGCGGTGGCGTGAGCCGATTGTTTATGAGCCATCCACCTTTGGAAGAGCGCATTGCCGCTTTACAAAATCGCCGTTAAGCTTTTTAAAAGATTTTCACCACGAAGCCTGCCCTGAGCGAAGTCGAAGGGACACGAAGGGCACGAAGAAGAAAATTTCGTGACCTTCGTACTGTCGTATGACGGGGGTTTGCAGTTCCGTCCACTCAGGTTTTGAAAGCTATTGAAGTTTTCGAATGTTTCGGTCGGGGTTGCAAACCCCGACCGGAATGGTTAAACGTAACCTATAAACACGTAACGGCTTTTTTCGACTAAAAATAAAATCCGTTGAAATCCGTATAATCTGTGTCATCCGTGTTCTATGACCGAAGCCAATATCTACTGGTAATCTGTTTTAATTGATCTATCAAAAAGGGTTTACGCTTTAAATTATTCATTTCTAATCAGTTCGCGTAAAATCAACACTTAAAATTATAATAATTATCTCAAGGAACATCATGAAAAATATTCTTTTCTTAAGCCTTTTGCTGTCTACCGGATCTGCTTTCTCTGATGATGCAAAAAATGAATGGCACAACACAACGCTGTCTGATGCCACCATTGAAAAAATTCAGGCGGCTAAATATGAGTATAAAAAGTGTGTTGGCGGTGAAATGCAAAAGTCGGTTTATCAGGGACAGGATAGTCGTAAGGCGACTGATGCCATTATGAAGCAATGTGAAGCGATTTTATCCAAGATGCGTGAAGTCTATACCGAGGCAGAAGTACCTGGCGTCATTGCCGATCGTCATTTAAAGCAAATGCGCTTGCAAACCACGCGCGAAGCCTTGCAGGGCATGATGTTTTCTGAAGCATCGCGAAAAGCGGGCAATCAATAATAACCAACAGAGGCTCTTTATGAACAATATGATGTATGCAATTGATTTGACACTAAAACCGACTACCTTTGATTTGTGGCATGTCTGCCTGGCGGGTACTGTCGCGCTATTATCCCTGATTCTTATCGTGTTACTGCTGGTTATGGTGGCAAGCCTTGCCCGTTGCAAGAAAAAACCGGTAGAACAACCGCTTCAAAAAGCGGCACCAACTCCAGAACCTGTCGTGAAAATCGTGGAGAAAATTGTCGAAGTTGAAAAACTGGTTCATGCGCCTGCACCGGAACCGGTGATATTGAAAGAATACACACCCGATGCCGCCTTGCAATTATTGGGACTGCTGCAAAAAGAAGCACGTTTTATCGACTTTATTAAAGAAGATATTACTTCCTACAACGATGCCGATATTGGTATCGCTGCGCGTGTTGTTCATGAAGGTTGTAACAAAGCGCTTAATGAACACTTTACTTTAGCCCCCATTCGTAGCGAGCAGGAAGGTGGAAAAATCACCTTGCCACAAGGCTTTGATGCTTCTTCAGTGCGGTTAACAGGCAATATTGTCGGGTCTCCACCGTTTACCGGAACGTTGATACATAAGGGCTGGCAGGTAACTACTATCAGACTGCCAAAATTAACCCAAGGGCACAATGCAGCTATTATTGCCGCCGCAGAGGTTGAGTTATGAGTTTGTTTGATCATATAAAAAAGAAGCCGGATGTTATAAAAACCCCTAATAAAACTGAGTCAGCAGTCGATAGTACCGGTACTTATCAACCTGAAAATGCAGCGCCTTTTAATTCAGGCAATGACAGGTTCAGCACCGAACCTGAAAACCAACAGTTTGACAATATGACCACAGAAAACACATCAGAATCAGAATTTTCCCAGGAAACAAATAACCAGGAATCCAGTCAGGGCAACGCTCCTTTAGCAGCCAAGCGATTCTCGGTCGGTATCGATTTAGGTACGACTCATTGTGTTTTATCCTATGCAGACATTACTGATATTGACGATGGGGAATTTTCCCAGCAAGTTATGGCCATACCGCAGTTGACATCGCCCGGTGTGGTTGAAGACAGCTTTCAGTTGCCGTCATTTTTGTATCAGGCGCACGAAGCAGAACTTGCTGAAGGCTCTACCTCGTTACCTTGGGCTGTAAAACCCGATTATCTGGTGGGTGAAATAGCCAGAAATTTGGGTAGCAAAACCCCCATTCGTCTGGTTTCCAGTGCCAAAAGCTGGTTATGTCATGCCGGGGTGGATTGTAAATCACCGATACTGCCAGCGGATGCGCCAGAAGAAGTTGAGCGTATTTCACCCTTTCAGGCCACCACCGCTTATCTGCAACATATCCGTGATGCGTGGCAAAGTCTGCATCCTGATGCGCCCTTGGCAAAGCAGGATTTGGTCATTACGGTACCCGCCTCATTTGATCCGGCTGCACGCGAATTGACAGTAGAATCCGCACGCGCTGTCGGTCTTGATCAAGCAATTTTATTGGAAGAACCTCAAGCGGCTTTATATAGCTGGATTGAAAAAAGCCAAGGTGACTGGCGTAAACAAGCGACGTGTGGCGATATTATTCTGGTTATTGATGTGGGCGGTGGAACCACTGACTTGTCATTGATAGCGGTCACTGAAAAAGACGGCAATCTTGAACTCACGCGGGTGGCTGTCGGTGATCATATTTTACTGGGCGGCGACAATATGGATTTGGCTTTGGCTTACACCGTTAAAGCCAAGCTGGAGCAAGAGGGAAAACGCCTGGAACCTTGGCAAATTCAAGCATTAACGCATAGTTGCCGGGATGCCAAAGAAAAAATATTCAACTCCCATGATATTGATAATATCCCTCTGGTAGTTGCTAGCCGAGGTTCATCTTTTATGGCCGGAAATCTTCGTACCGAATTAACCCGTGAGGAAGTTAACAGGGTTCTGGTTGAAGGTTTCTTACCTAGAGCAGCGGTCAGCGATCGACCCGTAAGCCGCACCCGTACCGGCTTAAGAACCACCGGCTTGCCTTATGCGCAGGATGCCGGGATTACCCGCCATTTAGCGGCTTTTCTTGCCAAACAGCAAAATGCCACCGACGATCTTAAAGATATTAACCTGCCGGAACATGCGACCTTTTTGCATCCTACCGCCGTCCTGTTTAATGGCGGCGTGTTAAAGGCCAATGCACTGGCTGAGCGTTTAATGGACGTGTTAAATTCCTGGTTGGCTGCGGAACAAGCGCCTGAAGCCCGCTTGTTGGCAGGTGCTGATCTTGATTTGGCGGTTGCCAGAGGCGCTGCTTATTATGGTTTTGTGCGAAAAGGCAGAGGTGTGCGTATTAAAGGCGGCACCGCAGCCGCTTATTATGTCAGTATTGAAAGCTCAATGCCTGCCGTACCGGGTATGGCACCGGATATTGTGGCTTTGTGTATTGCACCGTTTGGTATGGAAGAAGGAACACAAGAAGAATTGCCGGAAGATGAATTTGGTTTGGTGGTTGGGGAACCGGTACGTTTCCGTTTCTTTGCCTCCACTACCCGCAGGGACGATAAAGTAGGAACCCGTCTGGATTACTGGACGAATGAAGAGCTGTCCGAACTGGATGAGTTGGACGTTACCTTGCCTGAAGAAGGCCGTAGAGCCGGCGAAGTTGTGCCTGTGCATTTGTGTGCAGCAGTAACCGAAGTCGGCACACTGGAGCTGCAAGCGGTTTCGCTAAAAGACAGTAGCCGCTGGAAAATCGAGTTTGATGTCAGGGCTGGAGATTAGCTCCTATTAATGGGTTTCCCTTCATCCTGGACAAAATTATTTGATCCACTAAACACAGCCACCTCAATTTGTCGGGTTACGCTGTCGGTAACCCGAACTTACGCGTTTGTAATTACAAGAAAGTGTAAATCGAGGAATGAAGGATGCCCCAAAGCGGGATCATTTTTGCAAAAAAGATTTTCATCAGCCTTGGTGCGCTTCTACGGTTATGCTCTGAGTGGTCACAAATGTGGAAAATAGAGTTACGCTGCCAAGCCAAGCTAAAGTAAGGGGGGTCTCTATTGATTAAAAATCCGCAACAGTAACCGCCAGCAGTATATCCAAAGCAAGTTTTTACTTTTCATCATTAACGTCACTTCAGAAAACAAGATTACAGCCACCTATTCAAACGCATTACAAAATTAAAAATTCCTGCAGTTTTTAAAAATGTCAGATAGGTCTGGTTTATTTTTGTGATTGCTATATAATGGCGAGCTTACCAAAGATGTAGATGCCTCGGTGGCGAAATTGGTAGACGCAAGGGACTTAAAATCCCTCGACTGTGAGGTCATGCCGGTTCGATTCCGGCCCGAGGCACCATTTAAATCAAGAAGTTAGCAATATCTACTTGACTCCTAAAAAAAATTCATTACCATTCTATTACCAATAGTAAAAAACTTCGGTATTAAAATGGCTACTTTTCGTAAGCTCTCTAATGGCAAATGGTTTGTTCGTGTACGTCGAATCGGCTATTCTGAGCAATCCCAAGCTTTCTCAACTCGACCAGAGGCTGAACTTTGGGCAGCTGAGATTGAATCCAAAATTCTTCGTGGTTCCTTTATCTCCACTAAAGAAGCAGAACAAACGACTCTAGCTGAAGCTTGGGATCGTTATCTAAGAGAAATCACACCAACCAAGAAAGGCGCAAAGCGCGAGCGCTCTCGCATTATGTTGCTTCAAAAAAGCTCGCTCGGCAATCGCTATCTAGCATCTGTTCGTGGCGTTGATATAGCAACCTACCGTGATGCAAGGCTCAAGGAAGTTTCACCCAGAACAGTGCAGGTCGAAATGGCGACAATTAGTCATTTATACACCATCTGCAGAAAAGAATGGGGAATGGAATATCTTACAAACCCGGTGATGTCGGTTCGCTCTCCCAAGGTTAACAATGCGAGGGATCGTCGCTTTGGCATTGGCGAAGAAGACGCCATCCGCAAGCAGCTCAATCCTGAAATGAACGCCGTCGTAACAATCGCTATTGAAACCGCCATGCGTCGCAGCGAAATAGGATATCTCCGTTGGGAGATGATTAGAGGCAATGTGGTAACTCTTAAGGAAACGAAGAATGGCGCAACAAGACATGTCCCTCTGTCGTCTGTAGCCAGAATGACCCTTGCCAGCCTCTCCCACCGAGAAGACGGCCGCGTGTTTGGTATGTACATTGATGATATGACTCACCGGTTTAAAGCTGCCTGTGATTCTGCTGGCGTGGCTGGAATGAGATTCCATGATTTACGCCACGAAGCGACAAGTCGGCTATTTGAGCGCGGCTTTTCTATCATGGAGGTTGCCAGCATTACTGGTCACAAATCGCTTGCAATGCTCCAGCGTTATACACATATTGCCGCTTCGGATCTTGCGAAACGCTTGGACTAAATACCTAAAGTTTTTCTGCCTTTGCAATCCATCTTTTTAATCCAAGCGTCGACTGTGTCCTGGCTCCAGCATATACGCCGACCCCGCTTAAAAAATGGCGGTATCGCATCGCTTTTCCGCTGAATATGACCTCGTATCGCGTCTGTAGTAGTGCCTAGCTCTTTGGCTAAATCATTAATATAAAGAATCTTACTCATGGATGCTCCATTCTATTTTCCAGAACTGTAGTGAACCGGGTACACCTTTCAGATAATACTTACCTGAAATATCAGGCATTTGATAGTTTCATTTAGTTATTCTTCGCGTAAGGCACGACATCGAAAATTTGAAATATTTTAATTTTCGTGATCATGTAAATCGAAAAGTAGCTAACATTTTGTTCTCGTAGTCTTGATGATTCGGACAATGTAATCGAAACGGTTTATTGCATGTAAGAAGATACCTCTAAACTTCACATGGAGCGCCAAGTACATTGAGATTTATTGTCTTAAAGATTTTTTCATGCTGATGTGCTTACGCATTTAAACCACTTTGTTATCATTGTATATTTCGCCGATGTCTTGTCGGATATTAGTTACCTTTTCAATCAATCTAAGGGGAATCAGCATCTAAAAGTAGTCAGTTGTCAGAAACAAAAACGTCGAGTTGTTTGACACGGCTTAACTATATTCTCAGTTAAGCCATGCTACTTTTAGCGATGCTAATCAGTCTTCGATTCATTATCCGCAGTGTCTCAAGAGCACCTTAGTATTTGCTGAATAAAAAACTGTTTCTAACTTATGGTTGCAGCGCTAAAAATTACCTAGCAGTAGTGCAGACTGCGCAACGCTCCTTACCGTCCTCCCGTATATTTATTAAAACCGGCGCACCACAATTAGCGCAGTTAACGACTTCAATCCGGCCTGTATTCAAATCTCGCGCAATTACCCAGGCGGCAGAGAAATCTAAATTACTAGATGGCAGTAATTTTTTATACATATCAAACGTAAGAATGACATTGCTAACATTCTGAAATTCTGGGTTTCTTGAGTGAACTGTCAGGAAGCAAGCTGCAAACAGCGTCACTTCTTTGTACTTTTTAATATTACGCGTCAGTCCTTGCGTTGAATATTTTAAGGCACCCGGACGTGGAGAACGTCCATGTAACTCCCGATAGGTTTTTCGAAGCAGTGGCTTGGATGCGCCGGTTTCCCGATGGACAATTGAAATTCTGGCGTGACGTCTCAGCAGTTCCAATACCAGTGAATGTTGATGAAAAGTCTTTAACATTTGCCACCTCATCAAAATGAACCGCTTAGACCCAGAAGCACATCAACCACTTCATGCGGTCGGGTACTGATACTCTGAATGAAGTTGGTCGTAAATCGCGGCGAAAAACATAACCAGCCCGATTGGGCAATACGCTGGATGTCTTTGAGGGATAACTGACTGAGAGCAGAACGCATCTCTTTATCGCCAATACCCATCGTCAATTCAGCCAGAAGTGGATTTTCCCTGGCCAATTCGCGGGCCTTTATCAGCCAGGCAAGATTCAGTTCATAAGTTTCTACGTCACATTCCCTGTTATGAATCATCGCACATTGATCAACATAACCATCCCCTTTGTTAAAGGCCGACTTTATGATCGCCTCTATATCCGGGGTTACGTTGGCAACTTTTAAGTTGTTTCTAAGAAAGTCAGCGCCAAATTCCGCCACCAGTGGAAGCAACAATTCCTGAAAAAAGCCCTGAGTAATAGTTTCCACTCCGTCAAAATCCACTGTTAGTGGTTGACGATTGGCAAAACATTCACGGGCTAACCTACCCAGATTTTTGCCGTGACAAGGTTGGGGGGTTTTTAGATCGGTGATACTTTTAACAATTAGGTACACAAACTTTCTCCTAGGCAGCTATTAAACTGTTCTTTGTTTCAGCGGTGCATAAGTTAATTCTACGATTTAGGTTTTTGTTTAGGTTTGACTGTCATCCATCGGCGACGCCCCGTTCTATCCGCCCAGACATCGCAGATCGGGCATTGCTGAAAGGGCTTTGGCATCTTGCTGAGCACCACATAACGGGCCTGACACTTCCCGCATATCACCAGGCTCATTTCACCAGACATCAATTGCCCTGCCAGTTGCCAGGCACGATTGATGTCTAACAAAATAGCTTGTGGGGCACTCGTTTCCAGCTTGCTGGGCTGAGGATTATTAGCCACTATCCGGCAGTACAGCTCATAGGCGGTGATGAACCGTTCGGCGTTGCGATCCGTATGGCTTTGCTGTTGGGATAAATCGTGGATCAGTCCAAGAAAGATTGAGGCATGAAGGTCATGCACGGAAGAGCGGACGATCCAATAGGGATCATAAGGCAGCATGCCTTGCTTGGGTGAACGCCGGTGGATGGTCTTATAAAGGCGTATCGCTGTTTTGGAGCCAATATTGCAGGCCGAACGCACGACCGGTGGCCGAGCACCCAACTTAAAAAGCGCCTCGGCAAGAATTAATTCATAGCCCTGGTTCGCCAGCTTCATCAAACGTAAGCGAATCATTGCGCTTCCCTCCCGGTCACTTTAGGCACTGTCAGCAAGGCTGCATGTGTCGCCAACGAAATATGTTTGGGCGTAGCCATGGGCAGTACTGTTACCACCGTTCTGGCAATACTGGCTAATTCCCGAATATTTTCCACAGAAAAGTCAGCAATTTCTTCTATTTGTCTACGGTCAACACCGAACCGCCACGCCGCTTCCATGAGATTATTTCTGGCACATTCACGGGCCAGCATTAAGTATTCAAAATTCAGGTGAGCAAGATCTTGATCGAGAGTGGACATGATGCGGTTTCCTCGGCTAAATAACGATAGTGGGCATTATGGTAGAGGGACATAGTGTATTTGTCCCGAACGAAAGGTTGCTGTAGGGCGTACACAAAACGCGAGAAGTCCGATGGTACGGGAGCTTGCGAATTGTTGAAAAAATCCCGCCAGGTATGATTTGTTGTTGAAATGCCAGGGTGTAAGCTAACTGCGTCCTTATGCTTACAAAAAAGTGCGTCGCACTTGTATCCACCGGCTTTATAGCTATGCTGTTAGATACGACTATATATAAGCCGTTACCGCATGATCCGTAGCCGGCTTCTAAAATAGGAGTCATCTGATTTAATGATCTGATCTCAAACTGAGTGCTCATCGTTATTTCTCGGGAAATTAAGTTATGGAGGATATAATTTTATGAAACTATTGCTCAATAACCAGATGCAAACCCCCGGTAACCAGGTTGGGGGTAGTTTGCGTGAAGTGATTCAGTGTCTGATTGACTGGCTTAAGAAGGAGCCTAGCGATGAGAAGTCGCATCGTCTATTGCGTGCCTTGGCGAATGAATCGCTCAAAAAAGCCGGTTTCGAAGACCGTAAGCGGCGTTTTACCGCCGAGGAACTGGTGGCTGCCGCCGGGGAGATTCCTGAACCCGCCGATGCCAAGAAATGGCTTGATTGGCCAGGGTCTTTTTCAAATTACTGGCAGACTCGAGAGCCCCAAGTAATAGAATTTGCTCGGCAACAAGGTTTGCAGTTTTATCCCAAACCTGAACGTATCAGTACCAAAGGCGGACCGGGGAACTTTGCTACTTTTTGGATTAAAGCACTGCCTATACCTGAAATGAGCGATGAGGAGAAACCCTTTCAGTCGCAACAAGACAAGGAATCCGAATTACAGCAGGCTTGTTATGAAACGGCCTTGCTTGGCGAAGTAAAAACATCTTGGCTGGTAAAAAGATTATTTCGTGATGGCCAGATACACTTAAAACGCTGGCATATTGGCTTGATCTTGACGGGCATTAGCGGGGTTGCGTTAGCCTATGTGAGTTGGCTTGCCCGCTCGGTACCTCAGCCGGTTACTACCCGCGAATTAACCCTGTTCTTAAGCATTTTTGGGCTGCCTTATCTTGTTTGGGCGATGGTTATCAGGCCTTGGGTGCGTCTCTTCGATGACCGTATCGTGCTTGCACATGATTTTTTGGTACACTGTAATGAAAAGCCGGCACAATTTGAATTATTAAAAGATGGCGAGTTAAGACTCATTCGACTGGTTCGTTATTCCGCTTCTTGTCCAATCTGCGGTGCCACCCTTTATCTTAAGGATGGTGCGCCTGATTATCCGCGCCGCTTGGTTGGGCGTTGCCATGAAAGTCCCAGGGAGCACGTATTTAGTTTTGATCGGGTGACTCGCAGAGGGAGTGTCTTGAGAGCGAAGTAATTGGCCGGAAATGTAATCCGTGCCGAATAACACAGAGTGGCTTTGATGTAGCAGGGTGAAATGCGTTGAAACCGAAGCTCTATGTGATCAATAAAGTATATTTACTAGTTGCTCAATTGAAACTTTCTTATTGATTAGTTTCGCATTTCAGTTAGAGCCTTCACCTGAAATAACAACAAAGAAGCCGTTGGCAATCATCAAATTTTACGCATTATGGCGGTCAGCTCACGGCCATGAGCTGCCGATGGCGACAGTCCGCTTTACGGCAAACAATATTGCGACATGGAGTTATCTGTGTGCCACTTGCAGACATTGGTTATTTACCTTTCATTTTTTCAAATCAAAAGCTCACCCTCGAACGCCGTCGCTCACCTAAATGGAATGTAGTTCGGTTAACTCTGATATTTCAAGCGCATCATAGACCTCTATACCGAGATTTAACTTGGGACTATGTCAACAATCGATAAATATTACTACCTGCATTGATTTGTAGGACTACTAAAATTTTATACTTCTTAATACGTCCGTCACATACCGTCTGTATAAGATACGTAACGTTGCATATTTTGCATGTTAAAAAAACGAAAGCTAACTGTATTTGGATAGGGCAATCTGTTCGCAGTCTAATGAAGATTTCTAAGTTGTGTTACTGGATCAGTATTTTTTTACTGATGACATGTTTTTTTCGTAATCAGATCCAAACGGACAGCATCGTATGAAATTTCAAAGATTATTTTTGCTGTATCGGCTGTAGCTCTGCACATGCATCTTGTTGGGATTGACCCGCCGCTATAACCATTGATTATAGCTATGACGAGATGAATCGACTGGGAATCTTAACCAGTTCCGGCGGCTCGGTAATTACATTCAACTATGACGACATCGAAAACAATACTAATCATGATGTTAGCAATAGCCTGGATACCGATCTCGATCTGCTTGCCAATTTTTCCGACCCGTACAACCATGGCGACGAGATGCCGAATGCCTTTAAAATTCAATATGGCTTTAATTCAGCCAATCTACCTTGCTAAAATTTCTTACGATTCGACTTAATGTAATTGAGTAATAACAATGATGAAAACAAATACAAATAACGGTCTTAAAACCTCATTTATACAGATTGTTACTACTTTGATATTTTTGTTTACTAGTGCAGCAGGCGCAGCTGTCATCAAAGATTCAGGCGTTGATATAATAACAAAACATTTTGTTATTAATGATACCAGTACCGTTACACACGAGCCAGGTGGAGAAATCACCCTACATGACATTAACTTCATACCGCCTCAGTCTCAGACTTTCTCTATATCAGGAGGATTTGATGTTAATTTCTCCCGTTACTGGTGGAGCTCCACAACACAAGATGAAAATACCGGCATTGTTGTCCAGGGCCCGCCTATTATTATCGATGGCATCCCTTTAGTCATTGTTCCGCCTGGTTCATCTTACATGACCACTACTTACGAAGAAAACTGGATTGGTTTTAATAATGTCGAAATAGTGGGCAATTTATTTTCAGGCGAAATTGGATTTCCGCGTCTTGCACGAATTAATGGAATAGAACTGTCTGGTGATGATAAGCCCTGCTCTATGCCTATTAGCCCAGACGAATATTGTAGTTATTCTGGTGATGGTATGTACGATTATTTATATGGTGGTCTGCGAGGTCAGATTGAGAATGGGAAAATCAATCTTCAAGGCTGGTCACCTATTTTAAATGGCGTTCCATATGAAGGATTTACCTATAACATTCAAGCATCGGCGATTCCACTCCCAGCCGCGATATGCTTATTTCTTTCCAGCTTAGGCATTTGGGGTTTCTTACGAAAAAAATACAAGTAACAAAGCTTGGCTATGCAGGGATGGATATAAACTCATTAGACCATCCCTTTAGCGTAAATTTTGGCGATCAAATTTCATTTTTCGTAGATAAACAGAGGAAACATCAAATGCATTACAAAATCCTGAGAAGCATCTTGTTTGGAGTTATTCTTACCGTGTCAGGCCAAACATTGGCTGCTTATTCCATAACAGACCTCGGGTCATTGGATACGAATAATTAGGGTTGCTGTCAATAAAATCTTGCAATAGCCGGTCTGATGCCCACAAGGCATTACGGATAACCGCTGCGTCTTGCTGTTTAATATTGTTATTTTCAAGCTGGCTTGGAAAGTCATTAAACAACTTAATCTGTTTGTTGACATAGCTTAATAATGACCACCAAATACGGTAAAACTGAACGCATTCATCCGGTTGTAAATTCATGTCCGCTCCGTTTTTAAGTTTTTCTGCATAATGTGCTTCAGGCTGATAGTTTTGTAGCTGTCCTATAAAAAGCCCATAATTTTTCGTGAGCTTTTCCCGCCTTCATTGTTCGCTTGTGATGATATTGAGTTTACACAAACAGATAAAACTCTCATAGGAGTTTTGTTTCAGAGTGAAGTTTTGATCGGCTTTTGAACGATAATCTTGCTTTAAAAATGATTTTGGCTGACGGGCACATCACGGCCATTATGTAGATTGCTCAGTTATGAATAGCGGTGTTACAGCGAGCACGGTAGATGCGGTCTTGAGTCGCCGAAGCTATGCCTAAGTTCCACATAATTACAGAGTCTTTAGGAACTCTAGCATAGGGCGCAAATACGATTTTGATTAGCCACGTCTTAAGACGTGGCATGATTGTCACGTCCGCCCCTATTTAATCCTCAACGCCACTTTTAATTCCGATATAATTTAGGGATTTTGGCTGTAGATTCCCTTCCTAAATGCGAGACAAATTTGGTA
>JBAXXH010000072.1:0-18700 GCA_037127995.1 Methylococcaceae bacterium
GTCAGATAAGCGCTAAATTGGGACTGGCCGCCCGGCCGTTTAAGAAACACCACCAAATAACGCGCTACCAGCAAAGCCAGTTCGCTTCCCCAATCTTCTTCCACCATTGATAACGCGAGATCAATACCGGACGTTATGCCTCCCGATGTTGAAATAAAGCCATCGCGCACAAAAATCCGATCCGGTTCGACACTAACGGCTGGATAATCACGTGCTAATCGATCGCAATAGTCCCAGTGACTGGTTGCCCGAAGGCCATCCAGAAGACCGCTTTCCGCAAGCAGATAAGCGCCTGTGCAGACTGACGCAAGCCGTCTGACGTGTGGCGCTATGCGTCGAATCCAGTTCTGTAAAGCCGGGTCGCACAAGATACAATCCACATCGGGAGAGCCGGGAATTAGCAGAGTATCGATACCATCCCGGATATCGCTATACGCTTTATTGGCGATAATCTGAAGACCGCAAGAAGTTGTTATTGGCCCCGGCACTGCCGCTATCACGTCCATCGGATAGGCGGGTTCGCTGCACATACCTGATTGCTGTAGAGCATTAGTGGCGAAAGCAAATACTTCCATGGGGCCGGTAAGATCAATAATTTCAACGCCGGGGTAGATGACTAAACTGACAGGCCTTATTTTCGCAACACGAACTTGCGGACAGTTATTGTCTGATGGGGGCGAAAAAGGGATGTTCATTTGTCCTCCTCACGGGGAAATATTGAGTTGAATGCAAAAAACAACCGGCAAAGTCTAATCAAAAAGATCAGTATTTTATGCTTGAATATTTTATGTACTCATCAATGGCTTCATGATGATGGGTCTAAGTGATTTATAGTGGGTAACCCATAACATATAATTAAAATCCAAGCTGGTCATCAGATAAATTGATATTAACACAAATCCTGGAGCCGTTATTCCGGCAAAGACTGCCGGGATCTGGTTGGCATGGATGGCATTCGTAAATTATCCACCAACTGATTCTTATACTCGATTTTATTAGAAGTAATGTAATATCGATGAATACATTCCTGTACTCTGGATTCCGGCACGGGATGACGGCTTATGAGTTTTGAGTGTGTTTAAGACCTAATGTTCTCCTATATTTTTATAGTGTTTACCCGCTAGGACTCACATAGAGCCATGATTATTCAATTGAGTTATATTTTCTTTATTTTCCTGCTTTTGCACAATGACATGTTTCCCTCATTTTCTGCCAAAAAAGTTATCCCCGCAAATTCTTTTGGCTCCGACAATACATTTAATCTTGTAGGCGAGCATTTGAGTAATTACACTTTATTTGCCAGTTAAGGTGTCAGTTGTAACCTGATTAGTTTTTAGCGGCTAACATTGCTTTAAATACAGCGTGGTTTTTTTCATGTTTAAAGGTTGCAAATTTTGCTGAAAAGTCTTTGCGGGCATTGGCTCGTAGCGTGTCCAGGTTCTGGATTAATACGCCCATGGCTAACAGCGTATTAGCGGGTATGTGGTGTTTTAGCATTTCTTCACTGATCAGTTTTAGGGTCCTTTCCTGAGTTGCGTGATCCTGAAAATCACCTAAAACTTCCTGTAGTCCTTTCAGGTTTTTAATGAAGTGTTTTATTTGATTTTCGGGATACAGGCTTTGGAAAAATTCCATCAAGTAGCGTAATTTTTTGCAGGATTTTCTTAGATCATGTAACGATTCAGGGTGTGACTCTTCAGTAATTGCGTTGCCTTCAGATATTACCCGCTTGTAACTTTTCATGATCCTTATGTCCGCCAGTTGTTTAATGGTCAGTTTTGCATTGGCTTCAACCGGTTTTAGCGGCACCTGTGCTTTAAGGTAACTTTCCCAGTCGGATAGGGTGGATAAGTATTTCAGCGAGCGCAGTTTTTTTGCCAGTTCTTTTTGGGCTTTTTGCTGTTTGGCGAGAATAAAATCATGTAACGGGTTGATGTCTTCGCGGATTGAAGCAGGCAGACAGTTTTTAAAACCTGCAAAATTTAACAAATAAACATCAAAATCCCGGGTAGTGCTGGTGATTTGTCCCAGCCAGGAAAAAAAATCGGCATAAGTTGCGTTAATGGATTCAGGTAATACGTCTTTAAGTTGGCTGAGTCCGGCACGCGTTCTGCGAACGGCGACTCTAAAATCATGCAGAAATTCGGTATCGGTATCGGCAATGGTGCCTTGTTCATTATCTTTAACGGCTTTTAGCAAATAGCTGAAAATGTACTTGGCCGCAATATCGGCACGCATTCCCGGATCCAGGCTGATAGCCATTTTTGATGAATAATCGTTAGGTTTGCGACCCTGCAATTTTAAGGCGGTAATCAGCAATGAGTGGGTAGTGGGTGTTAAGTTCAGTTGGGTGGTGAGGGTTTGGCTAATGTGTTCAGCGGCCTTATCATAGCCTTTAATCGGCAGCAAAGTAACGCGGTTATTAAACAGGACGTGTTCTTCCAAAATTAAGCGGGCGACGGTTTTTCTATCGTTATTAATGATATTTAGATGATAAATTTCATAATCAAGATTACACACGGGCAATAAGGCACGCATCTCCAATAAGGGGTCAAGAATGCTGCGCGTCTCTTCGGTCTGGAATTGATGACTAAAAGCGGGAACTTCCTTGATGTCTGTACCGGCAAGGATCAGGTCATTATCGAGGTTTTTTAGGAGTAAACGGGACTCGGATTTTGAACGGTTAAATTCGCAAGTGATGCCGCTTTTATAAAGTCGCCAGTCAAAACTGTCATAATAAGTTTTGAGGGAATATTGTCTGGAAACCAGTTCTACGTCTGCATTATTGCTCAGTTTTGCAATAAATTTTTCAGCCGTTAAACTCGTAGGCAAATCAAATTGTAAGGGCATATTGATTGGGGTTTGTGGTTATTGCTAATCCACTAATAATAACAAGGCAGCATTAACATTTAATGACAATTTAACGATAAATTGTTATTGTAATCCTTATTTTTAGAATTATCGAAAAAATAGACAGGTAAATAAAATGAACAGAGAATTATGGTTGCTTAGGCATGCTAAATCTGATCGTGATCTTGCTGTTGACGACTTTGACAGGCCTTTAAAAAAACGTGGAAAACACGCAGCCCAGCGCCTCGGCGAGGGCTTGCATCAACAACATCTCATACCCGACTGGATAATCAGTTCGCCTGCAAAAAGAGCCCTTGCTACCGCAAATATTGTACATGAAGCCATTGCCGTTGAGGGGTTGGTTGTTAGGCAGGATAAGCGCTTGTATCAGGAGGGGGTTGGGTGCCTGAAAACGGTACTGGCTGAATGTCCCTTGGAAGCCAAGCGGGTTTTACTTGTCGGGCATAACCCGGAACTGGAAGACTTGCTGATTTATCTGGTCGGTGCCGCTCACTTGCCGGATACTGATAAATTGTTGCCTACAGCGGCTTTGGTCAGGTTGAAAATGCCCAATGACTGGTCTTATCTGGAGGCAGGCATTGCCGAGCTTTTGTATATTACCTGTCCCAAAAATTTCCCTGAAGATTCTTCTGAATGAGTGTTTAGTCTCTGTGTTGAGCGCAGGAATATAGACAAGATTATGGCGTTGTCATAATGCTGTCATAAAACATTCATATTCTTGTTATGTTATACGTACATAATAGTTCCACAATAATTAACTTGAGATTTGACAATGAAATTATCTTTTAAGACAAAATCACTAATAGCGGCGATGGGTTTTGCTTCTGCGGCATTGGTTAGCGGTACTGCAAACGCAGTACAAACGGTTGATGCAGGCGTACCTGACTATCATAAAGCTAGCGGTATTGCCGGCAACTTGTCCAGTGTGGGTTCTGACACACTGGCAAATTTAATGACGATGTGGGCTGAAGAGTTCAACCGCGAATATCCTAATGTCAACATTCAGATTCAGGCTGCCGGTTCTTCTACCGCACCGCCTGCTTTAACAGAAGGTACATCAAACTTGGGTCCTATGAGTCGCGAGATGAAGGATGACGAGTTGGAAGCTTTTGAAGATAAATACGGTTATAAGCCTACTGCAGTGCCTGTTGCTATTGATGCACTGGCGGTGTTGGTTAATAAAGACAACCCCGTTAAGGGTCTGACTATTCCGCAGGTTGATGCCATTTTTTCTTCTACCCGTAAATGTGGTCATGAAACTGATATCGAAACATGGGGTAACGCAGGCGTTGCAGCATGGGGCTCAAAAAGCATTCAGTTATACGGGCGTAACTCGGTTTCCGGCACTTACGGCTACTTTAAAGAAAACGCTTTATGTAAGGGTGATTTTAAAAGTAACGTAAATGAGCAACCCGGTTCGGCATCTGTAGTTCAGTCGGTTACTTCATCGGTTAATGGTATCGGTTATTCAGGCATGGGTTACACCACATCCGGTGTTAAAATGGTACCGTTGGCTAAAAAAGAAGGCCAGCCTTTTGTTGATGCAAAACCTGAAAATGCGCTTAATGGCACTTATCCATTAACCCGTTATTTGTATGTTTATGTTAATAAAAAACCCAATCAACCATTGGCACCTTTGGAAAACGAATTTATAAAAATGGTTTTATCCAAAGCCGGTCAACAAGTGGTCATAAAAGATGGTTATATTCCATTACCTGCAAAAATTGTTGAGAAAGTACTGACTACTCTTAAATAATCGAAAGATTAATAAGTTGTTAGGTAAGTCTGCATAAGCAAGGATGTCGGTTTGAATTAACTGATTATTCACCCTTCGGTGTGCAAAGGTTAATGCCAAAAAACGGCGGTTGGGGTTTGATTATTCAATCTCAGCCGTTTTTTTGATTTTTGTTATATCATTGTTACCTTTCTATCTTTATATTTTCCCTATGTCTGAAATAAACAGTCAATCAAAATATTCCTCAGCCATAAACCAAACATCCGGTGGAGTCCATGAGCGCTGGCGATTAATAAAAGACGCAATAGCCCGCTACGGCGTAGTGTTGGGTGGACTCGGTGTGATCTTTGCTATCGCGCTGATTTTCTTTTATTTGCTGTATGTGGTTTTTCCTCTATTTTTGTCGGCAACCGCTGAGGCCGTTAGTCAATATGAGGTACCTGAACAGGCATTAGGCAAAACGGTATTATTGGGGGTGGAAGAGCAAAATGAAGTGGCCACCCGCTTTACCGACACGGGACAAGTGATATTTTTTGCCGTGGCGACCGGCAAAACACTGTTAAATGAAACCGTCAAAATACCCGAAGGCGCTCATATTGTAAGCTTTGCTCAGGGCAGTCCCAACAATGAAGGTGCGGTGATTTACGGCTTGTCTGATGGCAAAGCGGTTATCGCCAAGCATCAATATAAAGTCACTTATCCCAATAATGTCCGCCTGATTACGCCCTCAATAGTCTACCCAATGGGCGAAGCGCCTTTGGTGATAGATGAGTCAGGTGCGCCGTTAGAAAAAATTGCCGTTAGAATCGGTGATGACGCTAGTACCATTATTGCAAAAACAGGCGATAAAATTCGCTTGAGCCATTTTGAAAAAGAAAAATCCTTGTTCGCGGATGAGGCAGCGGTAACCCGAACGGATGCGGTTTTAGATTATGCGGCCAAGGATGTTGCCGATATTTTGATTGATAAAGAGGAACATAATCTTTATTTGTTAAGCAGTAACGGACAGTTGGGTTTGTTTGATATTAGCGATAAAAGTGCGCCTGTACTTATCCAGGAGCAAAATATTATTCAGGCCGGACAAAAAATTACCAGTGTCGCCTTTTTAAATGGTGACCTGTCGTTAATGATTGGTGATTCCAGCGGTTTGGTCTCTCAGTGGAGTAAGGTGAGAGACAAGTTAAACCACTTTGCCATGCAAAAAATCAGAGCCTTTAAAGTGTCTGATAAAGCGGTTATGTCGATCAATCCGGAACAACGACGTAAAGGTTTTATGACGGTTGATGCCGATGGCACACTGGGCATTTATCATTCAACATCTGAACGGGAAATGATCAAGGAGACGGTTGGTCGTTCACAGCCTGTTGCAGCGGCCATATCACCCAGAGCCAATGTGCTGTTGGTACAGTCGGACGATGGCAAAATAAGTTTCTGGAAAGTGGATAATGAGCACCCGGAGGTTTCTTTAAGCTCGCTTTGGAAGGAAGTTTGGTACGAAAGTTATCCCAAGCCCGATTATATTTGGCAGTCATCTTCGGCAAACAATGACTTTGAGCCTAAGTACAGTTTAACGCCGTTGGTTTTTGGTACGCTAAAAGCGGCCTTTTATGCCATGTTGGTTGCCATGCCCTTGGCTTTAATGGGCGCTATTTATACCGCCTATTTTATGACGTCAAAAATGCGTCAATACGTTAAGCCTTCTATTGAATTAATGGGGGCGTTACCTACGGTTATTTTGGGGTTTTTAGCCGGCTTATGGTTGGCGCCGATTATTGAAGAGTATTTGGCGGGGTTGTTTGCCTTGTTTATGCTGGTTCCGTTAGCGGTTATGTTATTTGCTTTCGCGTGGCAGTATTTACCAAAATCTTTTCTGCAGAAGATCCCTGAAGGCTGGGAATCCGCTGTGTTAATACCGGTTATTTTGTTAAGCAGCTGGTTTGCCTTTAGCGTGAGCGTGCCGTTGGAAGCTTTCTTGTTTCATGGCACGTTACGCGATTGGTTTAAAACCGAATTGGGTATCGGCTATGATCAACGTAATGCACTGGTTGTTGGTATCGCGATGGGCTTTGCGGTTATACCGACTATTTTTTCAATAGCTGAAGATGCTATCTTTAGCGTGCCCAAGCATCTAACCGTGGGTTCTCTGGCCTTGGGTGCAACACCTTGGCAAACCATGATTAAGGTAGTGTTATTAACGGCCAGTCCCGGTATTTTTTCTGCGGTTATGATCGGTTTGGGTCGTGCCGTCGGCGAAACCATGATTGTATTAATGGCGACAGGGAATACGCCGGTAATGGATTTAAGTGTTTTTCAGGGCTTGCGTACATTGGCCGCTAATATTGCCGTGGAAATGCCGGAATCTGAAGTGGACAGTACGCATTATCGGGTATTGTTTCTGGCCGCTCTGGTGTTGTTTATGTTTACTTTTGTTTTTAATACGTTGGCCGAAATCATTCGCCAGCGCTTACGCGAAAAATACAGTTCATTATGATTTTGTATGGTTTAAAAGTGGAGCCCTTGATAGGGCTTAATAGGACGACGCCTCGTGTTTACCTTTACGCAAAAATATAGCGCATTATGATTAAGTTATGGTTTAAAAGTGGAGTCCCTTGGATATGGCTCAATGCAGCGGCAGTCAGTACCTGTCTTATTATGATTGTGGGCGTGCTGGGTCTGGTCACAGTGCGCGGGGTAGTCCATTTCTGGCCACATCAAGTGATCCGGTTAAGTTATCAGGAAGAAGGCAAGCCGCCCCGGATAATTATTGGCGAGAAAGTGGATACCAGCATAACGCCCGCTGCAATGGCCAAATCGACCGGCTTTAAAATGGCCGATGACGAAGAAACCCTGGTGCAGTATTTAATTAAAACCGGTAACCGTGATCTAACGGGCACAGACTTTCTCTGGATACAGGCGCGTAATGTTAAGGAACAGAGCGCCCCTGTTGATTTGATGGTTATTGAGCGCCGCGAGTGGGGTAATTTTTATGGACAGTTGCTTGAAGTTAAAGAGGATCATAAAACGATTGCCACAGGGACACAGGCTTGGCCAATTCTTCAGACCAAGATAGATGAAGCGTTAGCTGTTTTTAAGGAAATAGCGCATTTAGAAAAAAAGGAAATTGGCGCGATAAATTATGCGTTGGAGCGCTTAAGGCTTAAACAAAGAAAACTGGAATTGCAAAATAGCCTGGATGATGCCGCCAAGCAAGAAATTGCTGCAGAAAAGGCCGGTTATGAAGTGGACTATAAGCAGTATCAAGCCCAGTTAGCCACGTTGTATCAAAAAATAAGGCGCGATAGTCTGGTCGCCACAACCGAAAGCGGCGCTACGCTGGAAGTTCCTATGGCCAAAGTGGTCAGAGCCTTTCAGCCAAATGCCATGAGTTTGTTTGATAAAATGGTTCACTATGGCACCAAGGTGGTTGAATTTTTAGCTGATGATCCGCGTGAAGCCAATACCGAGGGCGGTATTTTTCCGGCGATATTCGGTACCGTGATGATGGTTATGATGATGTCGGTTATTGTTACGCCCTTTGGCGTCATTGCGGCGGTCTATCTGCGTGAGTATGCCAAGCAAGGCTTCACTACCCGTTTAATCAGAATTGCAGTCAACAATCTTGCGGGCGTACCCTCTGTGGTTTATGGGGTTTTTGGCCTGGGCTTTTTTGTGTACATTTTGGGCGGCAACATAGATCAGTTGTTTTTTCCTGAAGCAGCACCGGCACCGGTTTATGGTACACCGGGATTGTTGTGGGCTTCAATTACGCTGGCCTTGCTAACGTTACCGGTGGTTATTGTGTCAACGGAGGAAGGTTTGGCACGTATTCCCAGTTCTATCCGCGAAGGCAGTCTGGCGTTAGGTGCGACTAAACTGGAAACCTTGTGGCTGACCGTATTGCCGATGGCCAGTCCTGCCATGATGACCGGTTTGATTCTGGCGGTAGCAAGGGCCGCAGGCGAAGTAGCCCCGTTAATGTTGGTGGGCGTGGTTAAGCTGGCTCCCACCTTACCTTTGGATGGAAATTTCCCGTTTTTGCATTTAGACAGAAAGTTTATGCATCTGGGTTTTCATATTTATGATGTCGGTTTTCAAAGCCCCAATGTTGAGGCCGCGAGACCCTTGGTTTATGCGACAGCATTATTACTGGTTTTGGTAGTTATAGGGCTTAATCTGGCCGCAATTGTCATAAGAAATAATCTGCGAGAAAAATATCGCGCACTGGAAGGTTAAAAAATGTCAGCACAACAAGCACGTACACACGCAATTGATATGAGTTCTGTTTTACGCGGCAAGGAAGAGTCGCAACACCCTAATGAAACGTGTATCAAGGTGGAAAATCTAAATTTGTTCTATGGAGAAAAACAGGCACTTTATGACATTAACATGGAAATGCCCAAGAAAAAAGTAACCGCCTATATAGGTCCCAGTGGTTGCGGTAAATCCACGTTGTTGCGCTGTATTAACCGGATGAATGATCTCGTTGATAGTGCAAAAATTGACGGTAAAATTTTACTGGATGGTGAAAATATCTACGACAAATCCGTTAATGTAGCGGCTTTGCGCAGACGCGTAGGCATGGTATTTCAAAAGCCCAATCCTTTTCCCAAGTCTATTTTTGAAAACGTGGCTTATGGCCTTCGCATTCAGGGCGTTAATGATAAACGGGTATTGGAAGAAACCGTTGAAAAAGCTTTGACCGGCGCTGCCCTGTGGGATGAAATGAAAGACCGCCTGAATGACAACGCCTTGGGTATTTCGGGCGGACAACAACAACGCCTGGTTATTGCCAGAGCGATTGCAATAGAGCCTGAAGTGTTGTTGCTGGATGAACCTGCCTCTGCACTGGATCCTATTTCAACATTAAAAATTGAAGAATTAATCAATGAGCTCAAAAAACAATATACTATAGTCATTGTAACGCACAACATGCAGCAGGCTGCTCGCGTTTCTGATTACACAGCCTTTATGTATATGGGGGAATTAATTGAAATAGGTACCACCAGTGAATTGTTCACTAATCCGGTAAAAAAACAAACAGAAGATTATATTACCGGGCGCTACGGATAATCAGGAGAAAATAATGGACAACAGTATATTAGGTCAGCATATATCTGAGCGGTTTAATCAAGAACTGGAAGATATACGTAATAAAGTATTAATGATGGGTGGTTTGGTTGAGCGCCAAATTCAACTGGCGGTTGAAGCTTACACCACAGGTAATATGGAATTGGCTGAACAGGTCATCAAGCAGGATAATGATGTCGATGCACTGGAAGTGGCTATTGATATGGAATGTACCCAGATTTTAGCACTGCGCCAACCGACGGCTTTTGATTTAAGGCTGTTGATTGCGGTAATTAAAATTATTCACGAGATTGAGCGCGTCGGTGACAAGGCTGAGCGTATTGCTGAAATGGCGATAAAGTTAGCAGGTATTGGAAGCAAAATCCCTCATCATGAATTGGAGCACATGGCTGATTTGGTTAAGGTAATGCTGCATGATGCCCTGGATGCTTTTGCCAGAATGACCTTGGCGAATGTGCCTGACATTACTTTAATGGATGAAAAAGTGGATCGTGAATATGACAATATTCTCAGGCAATTGATTACCCGAATGATGGAAGACCCCAGGAATATTACCCGGACTTTGGATGTGCTTTGGACAATTCGTGCACTGGAAAGAATTGGTGATCATGCCTGTTACATCTGTGAGCATTTGGTTTATATGATTAATGGCGAAGATGTACGTCATTTAAGCCATGAAGAACTTGAAAAGAGAGTTAACGTGGTAAGGTAAGATTCCTGGTCTCTCCAATGCTGGTTTTTTTTATGTAACGAAATCCTTGTCTTGTAGGGGCAATCCCTTGCGGTTGCCCTGCTAACATCGTGGCATTAAAGGGCAGGCGTAAAGCCTGCCCCTACAAAAAAAATGTCCCGCATCGTGGGGGGAAAGCAAAGCCTCGGTTGTCTAAATGCCTACCACGCTTCAGTAATGTGTGACTGTCGGGTATCTCTTTGAATATTTTGTACTTTTTGTTAGTTAACCAATTTTTCCATGAAGAATTGTCCCAAGTGCCTGCATGATTTGCAGGTGCCCAGTGAGATTTGCCCTCATTGCGGCATCGTCTTCGAAAAATACCTAAAATATCATCCAGAACCAGCCGATCAACAAGCCGTTGATTTGCCAATAGTGACGATAATTATAGAAGATGAAGTCAAACCACTAACTCAGTGGCTGTTTTACGAAACCCCGCAAAGCACCTTGGCCTGCTTGGGCAGGTCGATTATTTTCGTGGGTCTTGTGCTATGGAGTTGGCAGCTTATTAGCCCCTCTATCGAAAGCAATGTCGTTGGCAATTCCTTTTTACATTTGATCAATCTGCCTTTTCATGAAGCGGGGCATATTATTTTCAGACCCTTCGGCGCATTTGTCACCTCATTAGGCGGAACGCTGGGGCAGTTAGTCATGCCGTCGATTTGTCTGGGCGTGTTATTAATCAAAACCCGCGATCCTTTTGGCGCAGCAGTTGCATTATGGTGGGTTGGTGAAAATTTTCTGGATATTGCGCCCTATATTAACGATGCACGGGCAGGGCAGTTACCGCTGTTGGGTGGCAATTTTGGCAATTCCTCGCCTTATGGTTTTCACGACTGGGAATATTTGTTAACCGAATCCGGGCTTTTAAACTATGACCATATTCTGGCTAAAGCCGCCTTTGTGTCAGGATCTGTCATCATGTTGCTTTCGTTGCTATGGGGCGGACTGTTACTGGTTAAGTGGATAAGAAGGGCATAAGCTGTTTGGCTATCCGTAGGAGCGACGCCCACGTCGCGATTTGAAACGTTAGTCGTGATGGTGGCGTCGCTCCCACAATAGTCGCTATTAACTCTCACCGTTCGTCCAATTTGTGCATAAAATACGTTCCACCTTGCCTGTGTTGCAAATTGCAACCATAATGTAACCTTACTTGGAATGCCGAGACTAAGCTTATGCCTGCACTGACCATCAAAAACATACCGGACACTATTTATCAACAGTTAAAAACGGCTGCCGAATTGCATAGGCGTAGTATCAATAGCGAAGTTTTAATCTATCTTGAGCGCAGCTTGATGGCTACAAAAATCAGTCCAACTGAACGCTTAAGCCGTATTGAGCAACTCCGTGCCAATATTAAACCTAACAGCATTACGCCTGAAGACATTGAGCAAGCCATAAACAGTGGACGTCCATGATAGTTGCTGATACCAATATTATCAGTTATCTAATCTTGCCGACAGTGTATTCGGAAAGGGCTAGCCAACTCTATAAGATTGAACCTGAATGGGCGGCTCCCGGTTTATGGCGTAGTGAATTTCGTAATGTGCTGGCGCTGTATTTGCAGCAGAAGATTGTTACACTGGCAGAGGCTTTGGTGCTGCAAGATGAAGCCGAAGCGTTAATGACCGGCCAGGAATTCACCGTAACCTCACTACAGGTTTTGACCTTGACCAACAGTAGCACTTGTTCGGCTTATGATTGTGAGTTTGTCGCCTTGGCAAAACAGCACTTCGTAAAACTGGTGACTCAAGATAAAAAAATACTTCAGGAATTCCCCGAAGTGGCGTTATCGCTGGATGATTTTTTAGTGAGCGTTTAACCCAATGGTAAACAAAACATAATGAAACGCAATAACGCACTGTAATAAATATTCATACTTGATTTGGGTGATTAGCCAGACTAGACTGAGTGCATTTATGGAGAATGCCATGCAAACTGTCAATATGTTACAAGCCAAATCCTCTCTGTCTCGCTTAGTAGAGGCCATTGAGCAAGGACAAGAGCGAGAAATCATGATTGCCCGGAATGGCCGTCCAGTTGCCAAACTTGTGCCGCTTGATACTGTTCCATCCGGAAAGCGAATTGGCGTAGCAAAAGGCTTGTTCGTGGTGCCAGACAGTATAGATGCACATAACGACGAAGTGGCTCGGTTATTTATGGGCAAGGGGCAGTCTTGAATCTGCTGCTGGATACTCATGTCGCGCTATGGGCTATCACGGATAATCCAAAACTGTCTCAAAAGGCGCGTGATTTAATTGCATCACCCAAAACCAACGTCTGGGTCAGTGCGGCGAATATTTGGGAAATTGCGATTAAGCATGCGCTAGGCAGAGGCGATATGCCGGTTTCCAGTCAAGACGCAATGCGCTATTTTCAAGAATCTGGTTATCGTTTCCTCGCTATTGAGGCGGAACATGCGATTGCGGTCGAAGAACTACCTTCGCATCACCAAGATCCGTTCGACCGCATATTGGTGGCTCAGGCACTCGTGGAGCCGATGCGTTTAATGACCCACGATCCCTTGGTAGCTCTCTATAGCGACACAATTATCAAGATTTAAACTTGGATTAAATCTTTATTAACCCACAACGACAGCACTTACAACAAACGCATGAGTAAAACCAAACTGGAACTGACTTGGATAGGCAAGGATAAGCGCTCTAAATTGGAACAGAGAATATTACTGGAAGACCCCAGTTTGTCGTATCACGCAAAATTCAAACGCCCTCCTCGCCCATTGGGCATAAGTATCTACACAACTCGTCATCCCTGCCGGAATGACGGCTATATGATTTGTGTAGATATCTATGCCCATCAATGCATGTTATCAGTCCCGGCTTAAGTTGGTTGCCAGTTGTTTGTGCGGAATCCGGTAAGGTGTTATATGAGCGGCCTGTTTTTACCACGAATTCAGGTTGCATACAGATTTTATATCATACCATTCAAAATTGGTTTTAATTGGCTGCGGGTTGTTTAGCACCGAATTTATGTTTAATGACGGGTTGATTTCCACCTTAATGGATGACTGCTGTTTAGAAGACCGCCTTTTAAGCGCTGATGGCTACGTGTTTGTTGTTAATGGACTATAAATTGCTATAGATTAAGCTTCGGGGCAGAAATTTAGTGTCATAAATAGATGTTTACCCGCAGATTTTTATAAAAATAGAAGTAAGGCAAGAATACGGTTCCATGATCGCCATTGACATAACCTCACGGTAAGGCAGGCGATTCACATTAAAATTTTTGAAGAATTCCGCGCAGTCGGAATGGAGATAATTATGAAACAGATCAAAGTGGCCTGTTTGCTTATTGCCCTGATCGGGTCGATAACCAGCAACACGCTATGGGCGGGAGGCGGAGGTGGTCATTATGGTGGCGGCGGAGGGCACTATGGTGGTGGCGGTCATTATGGCGGCTGGGGAGGGCATTATGGCGGTGGCGGTTGGGGCTATGGTCATGGCGGACATTCGAGTTATGGCTTTTATTTTGGAGTCCCGTTTTATCCCTATTATTCCAATCCGTACCCTTATTATTATCCGCCAGCTGTTGTCACTGTACCGGTAACACCACCGGTCTACATCCAGCAATCTCCACCGGCTGCACAACAATATCCGGCCGGTTACTGGTATTACTGCACCAGCCCTGAAGGCTATTACCCTTATATAAAGGCTTGCCCAAACGGTTGGCAACAAGTAGATCCAATACCGCCCGCCCCTCGTTAAGGAGTTTAAGTATGTTACGTTTTTCTCTCGTGGTTTTATCCACGATTATTTTGGCTGCAAGCGGCTGTGCCAGTTTGCCCAATGGGCCCAGTGTTATGGTGCTGCCCGGAACGGGAGTGACTTTTGATCGGTTTCGTAACGATGATGTTATCTGTCAGCAATACGCTTCATTCCAGGTAGGCGGCACTACAGCTAATCAGGCAGCGATGAAAAGCGGGGCTACAAGCGCTGTAGCGGGTACGGCACTGGGTGCAGCCGCCGGTGCGGCCATTGATGGAGGAAGCGGCGCTGCAATTGGGGCCGGTAGCGGGTTGGTGGCTGGTAGTCTGGTAGGTACAAGTGCCGCCAGCGGCTCAATGTCCGCAGTGCAAGATCGTTTTGATATAGCTTATATTCAATGTATGTATGCCAAAGGCCATCAGGTGCCCGTCTCGGGACAATTTTCGACCGCATCACCCCCGCAAGTTGCGACACCACCCGTGCATATTCCGCCACCGCCGCCCGGCACCCCGCCATCGGCTCCACAAAGATAACCCTTCGCAGGTTGGGATGACGCAAGGAATCCCAGCAATACGATGCCAACGAGCTGTTGTTGCTATAGACTTTCAGAAATTAAATTTCCAATTCGCGTCGCTGTAATCTCATACAGATAACATCCCTTGAAGGGATGGTATCTGTCGACATAGAAATTATTTATCTGAAAATGTATATGGAGCGGATTTATATTGGTTAAGAAATGCGCATGAAATAACTTAGGAAACCTCAAAAAGTCTGTGATGCAAGTTCTACAAGGCCGTCTGTACATAGATTTGTTCCTGCATTCGGGTCACGCCCTTGTTGCGGAAACCAGGTTCCCGATCAAGAATGTCCTCCGTTTGTAACAATTCGACATTACACCAATCACGGTAAAGTATCTGTACTTCATGTGTTTGCACACTGAACGGCGGCCCCTGCATTTCGTGCTGGGGATAGTCGAAAGCCACCAGCAGCGTTTTCGTTCCGGTCTTTAGCAAGCTCTGCATGTGCAAAGCATAAGCAGTACGCATTTCCGGTGGCAGCGCCACCAGTGAGGCACGATCATAAACGGCATTGGTGCCAGTCAGATCGTTGGCATTAAGATCAAAGAAATCGCCGCAATAAATACTCAAACCCTCTGTCTCGCTAATACTAAATTTGCCATGTTGACGCATCGTTACCGACAACCCGTTTTCGGCAAAAAATGCCTTAACTGCCAGCGGACTCAGCTCCACACCGATGACTTCAAACCCCTGTGCGAGCAACCACAGCATATCTTTGCTTTTACCGCACAACGGCACGAATACCCGGCTACCAGCCTTAATATTTAAGGTCGGCCAGTTGTGTTGCAAGTGACTATTGACTCCCTGGTTATGGAAGCCAATCTGGTTTAGTTGCCAGCGTTCGTGCCAGAACTCTTGTTGCATGCGATGCTCCTGTTGATAATATTTTGGGTATGACTAAAGCAAAACAGTGGCTTCATTTTAGGGTTTCTATTTCAGCGATGCTTAATCCGGTTATGGCCGCTATATTTTCTTTGTTTTCACCTTGCAAAAGCAGTTTTAAGGCTATCCTTTTTGTTGTTTGTTCCATGCCTTGTTGTACGCCTTTTTGAATCCCCTGTTCCATACCTTGTTCCATGCCTTGTACTATACCTTGTTCTATACCTATCGTTTTTCCTTCATGATAGCCATCACCAAAAGAGGACTCAAACATGCTGGCTTGGTAACGTAAGTCATCTTTGTAGTGCTCGTAGGCTTTTTGTTCGTCTTCTGGCAGCTTCATTATGCTGAGTTTTTCTTGAGCTTCTTTTAAGCCTTTGGCGGTAAAGCTTTCTTTAATCTCTTCATTTTTTAGAAAGTAAATCCACTCATCCAAGGTGTCTTTGGCGATGTCGTTAAAGCGGTTTATTTTTATCAGGTAATATTCCGGGTACAGTGATTCTATGCTGTCTTTTTCAAAGAGTTGTTTTTGTTTCTCATTAAGCTCCAAGAGATCATGATTGTGCAAACCTATAAAACGGGTGGTGCCTTTGTAAATATAATCAGTGCCGCTACCCAGATCAAAATACAGTATATTTATTGAGATCACTTTGGTAATGCTGGCGTAGGATTTGTTTTCTTCCATGTGTTCTATGGCCGTTTTTGAAACCCCATAAAATATGCGCTGCAAGTAGTCATATTCCCGATCATATTGTATTTCTATGATAATTATTTCTTGTTTGTTGTTGCGTACTTTTAGATCAACCCGGTTAAATCTGTCTATTTTATTATCTTTGTTACTTTCGCTTTCCAGTACATCCAGAATGGTTATGTCTTCTTTAAGTAATTCACTTAAAAAGCCTTCAAGTATGCCAAAGTTGGCTTTACTGCGTAGTAAGCGTTTTATTGCCCAGTCAAAGGTAATTAGTTTTCTTTTAGCGGTCATCTTAAATTCCTCTTTACGCTTTGATTGTATAGTACGCAAACCTGAGTTTGGCAATAAAATAGATGTGCAACACAGTAAAATCACGAATCAAAGAAGCTTTAGTTTATTGGTTTCATCGTGAGTTACTTAATGTTCATTTTAAAATATAACGAATATTTATCCACTTAAAGCCAAGCAATGATTGAGGCCTTGTTGCCTTACAAAACTTAAGGGCTACATATTGACTTTCGCAACGTTACGTTGCCGGATCGTTTCAAATTCAATTTTCCGTTCAGAAATTTGCTGCATGATGTGCATTGCCAAATCGCCTAAAGGATCTCCGCCCATCGCTAGCGAATAATGGTGTCAGGTCTTGCAAGATTACATTTTTATATGTTGAAGCAAGACCTAGCCCAGGTTTTTGATAGTAAATTGGTCACTTGCTAACCATCAAACAAGATAGCCTCAAGCTTCCCATTAACTTCTGCCATGATAAAATCTGGAGCTATTTCTTTAAATTCAGATTTTCTAACGCGCCAATCCAATGACTTCAATTGGTGACAATGGACTGCACCTTGTGTTTCAGTGCCAGAACCCATAAGCGTAACAACAGTTCCAACAGAGCGTGCATTAGCCGCAGCGCCTTGTGAAATAGGGCATATCATCGCAAGACCGCTGTTGTTAAAAATTTTGCCACTGATAACCAGACCATAATGCCTGCCCAGCATTTCTTTACCTGAAGACGGATCAAAGGTTAAGTGAATAATATCCCCGCGTTTAGGTAGGTAAGCCATTAATTAACCTCTAATCCAGTTGCTTGCATTTCGTCCCAACCATCAACCTTGGGCAATCCATCAGGCATTTCAGCCATTAACGCCTCAATACGGTAGTGCTTTTTTTTAGTGGGTGCAGTAATGGTTATATGATCGCCCTCTAACATGAGGTTAACTTTTGAGCCTTCATGAAGTTTGTTTTGCTCTATAAAGGCCTTTGGAATAGTCATTACTAATGATCCCCCAGCGCGTCTCAATGATTGCAACATTTTTAATCTCCAAAAAATAATGTCCTATTTTAATAGGATTAATCGAGGCTAGCAATTAAAAGCAGGTGTGGGTTACCCCATAAGCTGCACCTTTCTTATTAACTTTACCCATAAGTTGCACCTTTCCGCTTTTTTATGATGTTGGTTTTTTAGGTGATATTAGTGATTTATTTTTGAGGAATAATGTAGTTTTAGTTTGTCGTTGTGTCCTGTTAGTTTACAATTAAGCCAATAAAAACAATTGACTGGATGGCTTTATGAGGAATATACGACAAAAATCAGGCTTTTTATAAAACAGTCGATGTCGTGTATATTACATAGGGCATACTAGGGATGTGATTGATTGTCCTTGTTGGGTGGTAGCTTTATCCAAGTGGTTAATATCGAACCTAACAAGCTGGTCTAAGTGACGCACCGCCCGTTGGTGGTTTTGAAATTTTTTTATCAAGGTTCGGCTGCTTCATTTCAGCTCACAGAGCGGCACGCCATTTATCTCAACGTTAGAAGTGTATATATGCCTCCTCCCAGTTTTAATACGATTTTAAAAAGATTTGATGGCTCAATAGGTAGAGCCCTTTATGATGCCGCAGCCCATGGCAGGACTCATATATTAAAAATCCTTTTCGAAAATGGAGTTGACCTAAATTACAAATGTGATTTTTGTTATGATCTCTCGCTCTTACATATAGCGGCTAAAATGCCGAGTAACCAAAAAGCCTTAAAATATTTACTTGAGAGTGGTGCAACATTATTTATTGATGATATGCAAAATCAATTTGGTCTAACACCACTTATGGTAGCTTGCTCCAACGGTAGCGCGTCAGAGGAACTTGCCATGCTTCTCCTTAAGTTCGGTGCAGACGCAAAATGTAAAAAAACTTCAAAAGGCTCAAGAGGCTATACCGCGTATGATTTTTTACTTAAGATTCGCGAAAAAGAGTTCAAACCATCGCCTGAATTTATAGAAGTTTTACGTGTGGCTACTTTCTAAAATGGATTGTTTTCTAACATTGCACTCAACCGGAGAATGACGTAAGGAACGAGCACTAAATAACTTGAGCAAGTAGTGGTTGTAATGCGGTAAAATT
>JBAXXH010000073.1:0-18449 GCA_037127995.1 Methylococcaceae bacterium
AGAACAGCGTGCCCATCAGGCGGCTTATGCACAGGGGAGGGGGGAAGAAGTCCGGGTGGCCAGGGCAGAATCGGGGTTGATGGCAGAGCCGGAGGCTATGCTGGACAGGGATAATGAGTGTGAACACAATGAAACGGATGTTGAAAATTGATTTGATAAAGTATTCAACTTTATGTCACACGGAGCCATTTGCGCTGTAAAATAACACCTTGATTAATAAGATAATTTATTTTTCACAAATTATTTTATCATTCTAACATATTGTAATTATTAGCTTTAATTCTGGGGTGGAAATTTGTAAAAAACGAATTTCATCAAAATCTACCCCCCTCAAACCCTGATTCTACCGTTGAAAATTGGGGTGAACGAATTTTACGGGGCGCTACAGACTAGAAATATCAAGGCTTACAGAGCAGGGCAAATGGCTCACACGAGAATTCAAAGGTTAGTGTAAGCCTTTGCTCGTTGATTAGTGCCTCTTAAATTTATTTTTACGTTTACTTTTCAAGTCATAAAAGTCCTTTCATTATTCGACAGATTTCATCCGATGGAACAGCTGTCGTTTGATGGCTCCATGAAACTCTTATAGAGCCAGCAATTTGCTCTTGGCATAATCCCATAGCAAGTAGAACATGCGAAGGTGTATAGCTGCTAGAAGTACAAGCTGAACCATTAGAGACGGCAGCAATACCTTTTAACATAACCATTGCAGCCTCAGAATTCACTCCGGGCACCGAGAAATTAAGCACATAGGGAGAGGTCTTTTTATCTATGAACTTCGCATCTAAGCTCTGTAGAGAACGAATAAGCTCCTTTTTCAAAAGTGAAGCATGCTCACACCATGCTAGGGCATTCTTTTGTGCTAATTCACAAGCCAAACCAAATCCTGCGATCAGTGGGACAGCTAATGTTCCGGGGCGAAGTCCTTTTTCTTGTCCTCCACCAAAATAAATCGGTTTTAAAGGTGGTTTGAGAAAGCCGCGCCGACGCATAATTAATGCGCCGATGCCTTTAGGAGCATAGAGTTTATGACCACTAGCACTGATAAGGTCAATTCTAGGGTTATCTAAATCATAAGGATATTTACCAAAGCTCTGTGCAGCATCCACATGAAAATATGCATCATGAGAGGATAGGATTTTACTGGCTTCTTCTAAGGGTTGAACCGAACCAGTTTCATTATTTATGTGCATAATAGAAACAAGAAAAGTTTCATCACGTAAAGCATTTTCTAATTCTTTAACATCTATTTGACCATTTTCATCAACATTCAGATAGGTTACCTCAAATCCTTTGTTAACTAAATGTTCTATTGGTTCGAGTACTGATTTGTGCTCTATCTTAGTAGTAATAATGTGATTTTTTCTACTAATCACAGCATATTCTTGCAGCCCCAATATAGCGATATTGTTGCTCTCAGTAGCTCCACTGGTAAAGATAACTTCAGTCTTATCCGCCTTAACAATATTGGCCACCTTACCACGAGCTAGTTCAACAGCTCTTTTTGCTTCAACACCAAACTCATGAGTTCGGCTTCCCGCATTTCCAAACTCAAATACCATCATTTTGTAAACTAAATCAGCAACTTCTGGATGTACTGGGGAGGTTGCATTGTAATCAAGATAAATAGTCATAAAAAACCACTAATTTTTTTTGTCCGATTAACAAGACATAAACTGATTTTCTTGTTAATATGTCGTTTTTGTTTGTACGTACAAATAATTTGTTTGTGCAAACAACCGTAGAATTCAAGCTTTAAGGTAGCTATGTGAATAGTATAGTGTCAGGAACATCATTTGCAGCAATTCGAGGGCTACAGGCTGGTAACGAGTATTACATTGTGATGTGTCCGTTAAAAAGGCTAAGAAAGGTCTTTACGTTTGATGAAAGCATGCTTCCTGTTGAAGGTAGAGCGCAACGTACCTTAAACCCTGATCGGATACCAGAGATTACAAATTATATATTATCACAACGAGAAAACTATGTGTTTTCTGCGATTACCGCTTGCATAGAGGGACGAAGTCAATTTACCCCAATTGGCAGCGGTGATCATGAAAGCAACATAGGGACGCTAATGATCGATTCAGATGCTGAAGTATTTATAGCTGATGGTCAGCATCGAAATGCCGCTATCGGAGAGGCGCTTAAACAAGACCCAACTTTGTCTGAAGAGTCAATTTCTGTCGTATTTTTTGCAGATAAATCATTAGAGACAAGACAGAAAATATTCAAGGATTTAAACCTTTATCCTGTAAAAACCGATCGCTCTCTAAGTATTACTTACGATGATAGTCCAAATGCTAGACTGTCTAAACGAGTTATTTTTGATAATCCAGTTTTTACAAAGCTAACTGACCTTGAGAAAAACAAATTAAGTACTCGTTCACGCAAGCTTTTGACTCACAGTGCTTTTAACAAAGCTACCAATGAACTATTTGACAAGGTAAATCTAGATAACTATGAATCATTAACACTTATCGCGAGTCAGTTTTGGTCTACTGTTTATGACAACCTAAGCGAATGGCAGTTTGTTTATAACGACAAAGTGTCAGCTGGAGAAACCCGTGAGCAATCTGTAGCTGTTCATTCAGTTACATTACAAGCACTTGGAATCGTAGGGAAGCAAGTACTAAAACATAAAAACTGGCAAGAATTAATATCAAAGATTAACGCCATTAATTGGGATCGCAGTAATAAATCTGACTGGGAAGGGCGGTGCATTATAAGCGGAAAGATGGTAAATAATATCTTCCAAGCAAAGTTAACTGCCAATAAAATCAAACAGTTAATAGGTATAGAGTTAAATGAAAAAGAGCTGGAAGATGAAGCCAAATTATCAGGAGAAAGTAATGGAAAGTGAACAAGCAGCTAAAGTCTATTCCATATTCAGTGATAAGGGCTTAAAAAGTACATTAGAAGCGGCCAAAGCTCATGTGAAGCAGCTATATCTATCGGATCAAATTCCTTGGGTGATTGGTTATAGTGGAGGTAAAGACTCAACCGCTATTTTGCAGCTTATCTGGTACGCACTACTCGATTTAAAAAAAGAAGATAAATGCCATAAAGATGTGCATGTCATCAGTACTGATACTCTGGTAGAGAATCCATTTGTTTCCATGTGGGTAGAGAAGTCACTTGAGCGCATGAAAGAAGCAAAGGAGCAGCAAGGTATACCGATTATTCCTCATCGCTTAACTCCTGCAGTAAAAGATCGTTTTTGGGTTAACGTAATAGGCAAGGGGTATCCAGCCCCTCGCTATAAATTCCGCTGGTGTACAGACAGATTAAAAATTGCCCCATCAAACGCCTTTATTAATGGTCTTGTCGATCAACGCGGCGAAGCAATCCTAGTATTAGGCACTCGTAAAGCAGAAAGTACTGCTCGTGCCGCATCGATGCAGCATTACGAGAGTATTGAAATCAATACACGCAAAGCTGATGGTTTGACCGCAAATGGCAGCTTAGACCGGGTATGGGTTTATACACCTATTGCAGATTGGACAAATGATGACGTGTGGGTGTATCTAAATTCTGTAACGAACCCTTGGAATTTCCCAAATCAAGATTTAATGGGGATGTACCAAGGCGCTACTGAGGGTGGCGAATGTCCATTGGTTGTCGATAGAAGTACTCAAAGCTGTGGTGATAGCCGTTTTGGCTGTTATGTCTGCACTATGGTCTCTGAAGACAAATCTATGTCAGCCATGATTGCAAATGATGAAGAAAAAGAGTGGATGTTGCCATTGCTCGCGCTTAGAAATGAAATTGATGTTAACGATGCCAATAGAGATAAAAAGTTAGACAAGCTTAGACGTGATAAAAGTCGTCGTGATTTCCGGCGCATGAGCGGCTCATTGACTGTCCATATATCAAAGCATGGTGCAGACATTGTCCCAGGGCCCTATGTACAGAAATTCCGTGAAGAGCTGCTAGAAAAAGTATTAAAAGCGCAACAAGCAGTGCAACAATTTGGGCCAGAACAGGTAAAGACCCTTGAGCTACTTCCTCTTGAAGAGTTAGAGGAAATTCGCAGAATTTGGCTGGAAGAAAAATTTGAAGTTGAAGACAGTCTGCCAGGAATATATAAGCGTGTACTCGGTAAAGTCTATCCCGGAGAAAAGCGAGCACATCACCCGGTTCTTAACGAGCAAGTCCTGAATAAGTTAAAAAACTTTTGTGCTCAGGATGGTGATTCAGACGGTTTGATGTATCAACAAATTCGCTCAGTAATGGCCATCGCTAATAAACATAAGAATCAACTACGCCGAGCTAACCTTGCAAATGAGTTAAATGACAGCCTTGAAAAAGGTGCATTTTCTACACTAGAAGAAGCAAAAACATTTGCTTTAGAACGTAAGCGGCACGAACTACAAATTCAGCTAGATAACTCTATAAACCTTTCAGATGAAGACAAAGATGATGTGGCAGAGCAAATAGCCATGATTACACGCTCGATTAAACAACAAGGATACAGCTCACTGCTGATTGAAACAGAGGAAGTTAGCGATGGTTTTTAAAGAACTCACCATCGAAAACTTTGGTATTTACCAAGGTAAGCATGTTGTTGACCTTCGAGTTGAAGATGGAAAACCAGTTGTTTTGTTTGGTGCGTTGAACGGTGGTGGAAAAACTACGTTTCTAGATGCCTTGCAGCTTGTATTGTATGGCAAGCATGCCAAATGTTCCAATCGTGTAGGTATTGCTTATGGTATTTTCTTGGCCAGCTGCAAAAATCGATTCTCCGACAAAGATGCTCCAGTTCGACTGTCATTATCGTTTAAACACCAGACAGATAATAGCAGCCGCACATTTGAGGTGGAGCGTAGTTGGATAGTTAAAGGCTTAACTGAGCCAAAAGAAAAAGTTAAGGTGTGGTGCGACGACCAATACGATGAACATCTTAGCCAGTATTGGGACGAGTTTGTAAACGAGTTTATTCCCCTTACTCTGTCAGATTTGTTTTTTTTCGATGGCGAGAAAATTGAAAATCTAGCTCACCCTCTGCGCTCTTCCGAACTGGTTAAAACCGGTATCGAGAATCTATTGGGTTTAGATTTACTCAGTCAATTACAGATTGATCTAGGACAGCTAGAAAAGAAGCGCAGAAGCGGAAATGTTGATCAGAGTGTAATGGCCAAAGTGTCTACCTGCGAAGATGAAATGGGGCAGCACAATGTAGTTATATCTGATCTGAAAAAAGACATTGCTGAGTTAGAGCAACAGGCGAGTGACTCCAACATCACAATAAATAGAGCACGTCAGGCTGTTCGTAACGCAGGCGCACATTTAATTGAAAAGCGTGATGAAATTAAGTTTGAATTGGGAGCTGTCGAGGCAAAGCTTAAACTGAATAAAGCAGAACAAATTAAACTTGCTGCAGGTGTTGGCCCGTTAGGCTTAGTTGCAGAGCTTATCGAACAAACCAAAGTTCAGATCAAACTGGAAACTGAAGCACGTCAAGCTAAAGTGCTCGACTGCGCAATTTCTGAATATGACTCAAAAATTCTGGAGAGCCTTAAGGCAGCAGGTACACCCGTGGATGCACTTACAAAGGTTAATAGCACCATGGCAGAGTTAGCGAAAGAGCGTAAGAAGCTTGCTGATGTTGAGTGCTACCTGAATACTGCCCCGAGTATTTTTAATGGGTTAGATGAACTCATAGTAGAGGAGTCAAAGCAACGTAAGCAACTTAATAAAGCTGAAGTTGACTTACTAGAGCAACAAGCGCTTTTGCAAAAGCAGCTGGATACAATTCCAGATTACGATTCAGTCCAACATTTGCTTGCTGAGCTAGCCGAATATGAGGCTACGTTTAAAAATGTGCATGTTCGTTTAAAGCAAAAACAGCAGTTATTGGAACAGGCTCAAGCAAAGAGTAATTTTTTATCGCAACGTTATACCAATTTATTGGCGCAACAGAATAAAGACACCTTTGAGCAAAAACGTGCTATTCAGGTCAGTGAACATATTAAAAAGCTCAAAACCATGCTGCAAGGTTTTGCTGAGCAGTTGATTTCAGAAAACATCGAACGACTACAAACGCTGGTTAAGCAGAAGTTCGATGCATTGGGTCGTAAAGAGCAGTTAATAAGCGCATTGCACATATCGCCAGTAAACTTTGAAATAACATTGTTTGACATTGATAACCAACCGCTTGAATCGAATAAACTTTCCGCAGGTGAGCGTCAGTTACTGGCGATAGCTATTTTGTGGGGCCTCGCAGAAGCATCAGGCAAAGAGTTGCCGACAGTTATAGATACTCCGTTAGGGCGTTTAGATGGTAAGCACCGAACTAACCTGGTGAATAATTATTTCCCTAAAGCCAGTCAACAGGTTATTTTACTTTCTACTGATGAAGAAATTGTCGGTGAATACTACCAGCAACTTAAGCCCTCCATTAGTAGCGAATACCATATCAGTTACGACGAGCAAGCCAAGACATCCAACTTTACCAAGGGATATTTCTAAATATGCAAAGCATAGATATTATTCGTTTATCAGAAAAACAAAAGCAACAGTTAATTATCCTTAAACGTAAAACCGGGATCGAGAATTGGAATGTGCTTTGTCGTTGGGCACTATGTCTGTCATTGTCAGACCCAACAATACCGCCGAAAGAAGATATTCCTTCGGATAGTAATGTTGAGATGACTTGGAAGACGTTCGCCGGTGAGTATCAAGATGCCTACCTTTCTATCCTAAAAATATATAGAATGGACAAATGCAGCACCGAAAATATTAATAGCACTTTGCTTTTACATCTTAACCGAGGGTTGTCACATCTTTTACGAGAGCACGAAAAATATATTTAGGTTGGTTTTTTAAACTAATCAAGACTTTTAGTAAAATCATTAGCGAGTTTTGTTCTAGCCTGCTCATTTGAACCATAATAAAGCGAGGTGAGTTCTTTTCCTTCAGCCTTAAATTTATCTCTTACCTTGATAAATTGATCTTCAAAGAAATCAATACTTAAGTCTTCCTTTGAAAGTCCTATTTCATACATTTTTGGGAAAGCTTTTATAACAGCTCCACAGCCAATTGACTTCGATAAAATATATTTACGTGGATCATTCCATTCATTCTGAAAAACCCGACTCAATGCAGAGAACATATTAAATAATATTTTCAGGATCACTTCGTCCCTCTCTGCTATGAAATACTTTCTTAACGGGCATCGGTTATTATCCGTAAGCTTGGTATTGTTATCCTTTAATAATCGAGTATCCTTGTCTGGGTCAACTGAGATGAGCTCTAAAGTAAACGTAATGAATGAACCTTGTGAAATAGAAGCAAGCTCATCTCCAATACTTTTTGTACCAAGCATTTTTAAACGTCTATAGAATGGGGAGTGAGGGTCTTTATTCATAGACCTTGCAACTTCATGACATGTTTTATATGGGCTTCTATTTTTAGACAAAGCAAATAAGTCATATATGAGTGACATATTAACACGAGTTTGCTTGCTATTTATTACTGAGAAAACATAAGCCTTTTGAGAATTATCAAGATTAAACATGAAAACCACAGGGAGCTGGAAGGCATGAAGATAATCTGATGCTTTCAAACCAGCAAGACGATGTTGCCCATCAATAACTTCACCAATGACTTCATTTTCATCGAAATATATATAAGAATCATCAATTCTAACGCTAGAATCTGTATTTACAGAAATTATAATGGATGTAGGAAAGGTAGCATCAGAGTCTGAACAATACTCTGAGATCTCCTTCACCCTTTTCTTTGACTCTTCGCGTTGAACTGCATCTGGATACTTACCCCTTGGTCTTACATCTGCTATTTTTGCTAATACAGATGCTTCTAAAGAGGTAAGATAAAAGCTACCTATTGGTTGACTAATCTCGATATACTTAATTTTCATATTTTCATACCAAAGCCATCATCTGCAATACGCTTGCTCTCAAAAATGTTATTATTAACTTCCTCGTCAACTTGCTGGTTATACCATTTTGAATCATCAAGATGCTCAAACTTAGGTAAATCTATCTTCAACAAACAGTAGCAATAGACACAAATGAATATAGTAATTAAATAGACAATAAGCTGCGAACAATCAACTGAGTAATAAGTAACACTGTCTTTTAAAGAAACGGCTTGTGTTGACGCATAGATAATACTTGATAGTAATAAAAAAAATATAGTTAAGCTCATTGTTATTATCTTCAAGGAGGAAAACTTAGGCATCGAGTTATTAATAAAACTTGCGAATATTGGTCCTAGAGCCGATGACGTCATGGCTATACCATATGTATAAAAACTGCCGCTGGCTGATTCTAGGTATATTGACTGTTCTAAACCTATGTCGTATCTGTAATATCTAGAAACTAATCCGACTACAATACCTAGCTGTCCAGCAATAATTGAGAACAAGAACCAAATAAAAAACCCAATTTTGTCTTCTTTGATGACTTTTAATGGATCTTTTATTGATAAACCTATATTACAAAAAACATTCATTTGACCTCCATTTAAATTAATTCCCAAAATGCTTTATCACGCATTTTTGTAAGTTTCTTTTCGCCATTAATATACAAGCTAAAATGTTTATCCAGCTTTCTGATAGTTTCCATTAAGTTATCTTGCTCGCCTTTATCATCGATATTAAAGATTGCCTTGATATCAGCGTTACGAATTTCTGCTACCCGATGAATAACCCAAGTCAGTACATAAGCTGCATAGTTATTGTCGCTCGTCTTGAAATGCGAGATGTCTTGCGTAGAAAGAACAACACCTACACCATATTCACGGCCTTCTTTAAGGATTTTCCGAAGGCTTGAGAAATTCTGCGACATAAAGTTATCGGCTTCATCTACAAGAATCATCTTCGTGATCTGTCTGAAGTCGCCTTGAACGTCAGGCTTGCCACTCTTCTGCATTTGCGAGTAGAAAAGGTCTAATGTAAGAGCAACAACTAAGTTTTGGATCTCTGAAGGATACCCAGCCAATTCGATTACCGTTATTCCTTCAGTAAGCTCATACAAGCTTGTCATCTTCTCTGGGATAGATTCAAAAATCTTAAATCTCGCCAATTTTGACAATGCAGCGTAAAGAGAATCTTCTTCGACCTTTTCTTGAGCAATAAATAAGGCCCATATATCATCGATAGTAGGCGCTGGCCAGCTCCAGGTTGATGAGTCTTCCGATGAAATGCCGGCCGTTGAATAGGCATCAAGAATTAGATTCTCGAGTCTAAGCTGCTGTTTCGGCCCCAAACAGTATGCCTTTGCCATTGTTTCGGAAAATCCTGCGGCAGTGTGAATCGGCAGCATTGGAGTATCACCGAATAGACTCAGAGGATTATACGGCAACTGGAATAGCTTGTATTTCTTTGCATTCGTTGCATTAATGAAAGCATCATCAACGTAATCCGATTTGTAATCAAAAATCAACATGCCAATCGGGGCAGCATTAACGTTGTTAAGCTGGTTACGATAAAGTTGAGTTATCATAGCCTTGGTAAACTGCGTTTTACCAGTCCCCATAGTGCCGATAATACCAGTATTCGTATTCATAAACTTGGCAGTATTGGTTGGTTCCCATTGTAGTGGCTTTTCATTACGAACATCGTGACCAAACAGAACTTTCAATGGCTCATTATTCTTAACTATAGGGCTATCTATTATTGATGGGCCTTCAGTTGCTAACAGTAGCTCAGTACTTGTATCGGTTGAATAAGTCTTTATATCTGCCTGTTGCTGTTCTGTTTGTGGTAGTAATAGATATTCGCCAGGAATATGAAAAAGCATTTCACTGCAGGCAGTTGCAAGCATGCTTTTTAATGGGCGTCTAATCAAGTCACCAAGAACGGCTATAGGCAACTCGATTTTTAAGATTTCTTGCTCTTGAGTAAAATTCGCATCAAAAAAAGTTGAGTCTTCAACATTCACGAATAAAAACCCTTCAGGATAATCCTGAAGAGTCCCCATTTGATACTCGCCTTTTAACCACCATTCACGATTATTTGTAAGCTCATTGAAATAGCCACTATCGTAAATATTGTAGAGCTGGTACTTCTCAACCTGCATCAACACCTGTCGCGCAAATAAACCACGATAAAGCGTACCAGCCAAGTCACTCTTGCCGAGTAAGTCATCTGTAAGGTAGCGCTTCAGCTCCTTTGCTTGTTGGAACCCTTTGCTATGTGTTTGACGCTTACCTGTTTTTACTTCAACCGGCAGTAGATAAAGCTTATCGCCTTTAAAGCCAGCAAAAAGCACATCATCTGAAATAGCTCCTTGCTTATAACCTTGCACAACTCTGGAGAAATCAGACTCGCTAATCTTTAAACCAATATTGCCGGCAACACGAATCATTTCAGCTATCGAAAGCGGAACCCAGGTAATATCGGAACCAGCAAGAAGACAATTCACGTATTTATAAGCACCAATAATACCGCGCTTAGCCTTGCGTTCGGTATCCCTGTCAGTGATCATCTTCAACAGCCACTCGCCATTGAAAGCGTTAAACTCTTCAATATGACCACCTTTCTCGTCACGCTCCAGTACTTTACGATAAAGATCGGTTTGTTTGGTTACGGTTATCGCATCGTAATTCGTTGAATTGGTGTAGTTGTCAGAATAGTGAATTAATACAACATCTTTCGATGTCTCGAAGAAATCAAGTGTGACTTTAGGGTCAATAATACAAGTCCAAATAGAGCTATCATACGATCGCTCTAATAACGACTTAAAGTTATCACTTACAGCTAATGCGGTCGACTTGGCATTACCATGTTGCTCATTAGCCTTTAAAGCTGGCTTTATTAGCCGGTTGTACTGCTGCGCCAACTGTAGATGTGGAAAATCTGCGATATCCACCCCTTTTAAACCAAAAGCAGTGAAATAACAGTCCTGTTTATTAGCTGCAGCTTCACCAGAAATCAAACCATTGCATACAACGCCACTTAACTCTTGGTCGGGATCGACATCGGTGCGCTCTACTCGTTGGTTATTTCGAAAAAAACTGATATGAGCATATTGTTGTGATATTACCTTGCCATTTTCATACTTGCTGTATGTTAATCGGGTTCGCAGAAGATCAACTACTAGATCGGCATATTCTCTTGCTTTTCCTTTATCTAATTCATAACGCTGTTTGAGCTCATCGTGTTTTCCGAGTTCAGAAAAACGGTCAAATTCGTTAAATTCCAGCTTATCGTCATATAGGCACACATGGATGTATGGCATCTTATCTTTTAATTGTTTAACTAGATCAACCAGTCCCATGAATAAGTCATAGTTGTCGTGGTTATTGACAGAGTTAATCAACAATTTTGCTTTAGGTCCGCAACTAAAAAGCATGCTAAACGCTGTTTGAAACTCTCCAACCTTTTCAGTAACGAGTTTGCGGATAAAACGAAAACTTATTTGCTGCTGAGGTACTAATTGCAACCAGAAGTTATTATCTCGCTCAACCTGAACATAACTGAAATCATGTTTTGGATGATATATAAAAGGCAATAAACCTTGAGGATTTAGACGTTCCTTTGTAATTTTTGGTAACTCTGAAAAGCTTTGATTTACTTCTTTGTCTGCTGAGATTTTCTCAGCTAAATAGAGGTAGTAAGCAAGCACAACAGGATGTAATGGCGTTATAAACTCATTTGAATCAAAGACGGCAAAGCCCAAAAACATTAGCTGTTTTTGTTCTTTTGTAAGTAAATTATTGTATTCAATCACAGCTATAGCGTCGTTAAAAGCTGTGACTACATCCTTCACACACTGTTGATACTCGATATCCCAACCACTGATTGAAGGTAACGTTTTACGCTGCTGTAACTCAATAAAAAAACGGCAATAGGCATCCTGAAGTACAGGAAAAGCTGATAAGTGCGATGTTAAGATATTACGCTCAGGATCATCATGACGGTATAATAGTTGCTCACTAACAAGTTCGTGCTCCCACTGCAGAATAGTTAATCTACGAGCCTTTGGTGCCACTTCTTGGTTATCAAGTATTATTTTATTTCTGGCGCGATTAAATACGCCAAAATAGCTTTTATCAAACAATCGATTATAGCGCTCAGCATCTAAAAGAAGCGGTAATGTAAGTACATCTGATGAGATGGCTCCCTCAACTTCAAAGTCCAGTGTGAAATTTTGAGTTTTAACCGTAAAACTTAATTCAGCTGATTCATTGGCCATGACTTCGAAATTCACGGAGCCAATATTATCTGTTTCAAACGTTTGACCAATCTGCTCAAGTTCTGCTTTAGCGGTTTGCTCTGATATTTTTAACGTGTTTTCATCGGTTTGAAGCAAAAGACGCTTGTGTTTCGGAAGCACTAAAAAATTGTGAGAAATTTCCGATACTAAAAAGTCACAGGCTGGGAGTACTAATACTTTAAAGCTGTAACACTCTGCGGTTTTTTCACGCTTTAACCTTATGCTGAAGTAAAGAGGGATCGTGACTTGTATGCACTTAAACTTTACCCTACTTCGCTTTCCACCTGAGTTATTAATTCCTAATAGACTCACCTTGGGTTCTGACTGGTCTTTTATCTCAACTTCATTTTTTTCTACTGTGTCACCGATAAACACCAGCTCAAATTCAGTATCTATAATTGCTGGGTTGAGACTTAAAATCAAATGCCGTTCACGCTTTCCTGCTTTTGTTGCAGCTTTGTCTCGGGCTATTAGGTGAATATCTAGAGAACATTCTTCCGCTTCAAGATTTAACCCTGCAGCCCGATTTTTTGCTTGTTCCTGATAGCAGGCAGTAAACTCTAAAGTTTCTTTCCAAGTTGTTAGGTCAGTAAAATTCTTTTCAACGAATCCCTCACCAAAATCTAGCTCTGCGAACTTTTCAACTAATTCGTTAGGAAAGCGATCAGTAATCTCGATTATTCGATCATGTAGTTGTTTATTTTCCTCAAGTCGTTTTTGTATTTGAGCTTCATTGTCGAATTTAATTAACTCAGAATCTAATAAAAGGCTCAGTTCACTAAACTTCAAATCACCATCAAGTAAGGCGTTGTAAAGACTATTAAAACCAAAAACTGTTCCTCCACTTTCTGTAATCTGTAGATAAACAAGATTAAGTAAGTTCTCTGAAACGTGGCGCTGTTTGTCAAAAGGATCAATTAGCTTTTCTAACTCAGCCTTAAGATTTGATGGATGCCAAATTTGACCATTCTGTGCTAAGTCATCAGCAGAATTAATAATAGTGTCGAGCATGCTATTATGAATAATTAATAGTGCTGAGTTCTGGAAACCATTTTGTTGAGACGACACTTTATCCCGCAAACGTGAAATATAGTTTTCGGTAAACCCCTGCAAAGAATCACCGTGCAATACCGAAATCAGCTTAACGCCATTGAGCTCAATGAAAGGTAGTGCTGTAACTCCATCTTGAATCTTGCCTGCCTCCCGCCTCAACAAAGCAGATATTAGTAATTCACTATTTGTATTATCGGGTGATTTGAACTGATAACGGAAACCGGGGCTAAGATTCTTGTTACCCCATTTTTCGAGCTGTTCAACAAGAAAATCTTCAAACTGTTTTTCTGACATATACTGCATCCCCGCTATCACTCATCCGCTCAACATTTCCAATGCGCTCATAAAACAGTACAATTTCAGCCTGGCTCTGCTTATCAAAAAAGATTCCGCGACGCTCAAAGGCCTTAAGTAATTCATTAAGCCGAAGCTTTTCATTTATACCAATCACTAGATTTGTAAGTAGCAATAGATAATCCTGATTGATTACCAAGGTAGAGCCTGCCGCACCACGCTGTTGAATAAAATCCGAACACAGTAACTTTAGTGTTGCTTTGGCAAAATTTGCGTTAATGTCGTCTTTATCTTTGTTTCCAGTGTCAAATTGATCCATCGACAACCTTAATACTTGAGCCAACGCTTTACTGACAGTCACTTTATTTTGTATTGCCTTGTTTAAATGCCGTTCTTTAACAAAACGGTAAGCGAATTCGTTCAACTGATTGGTTACCCCGTCCAGATCTCTTATGCTATCAGCTAATGCCCACAATGGCTTCACCACGTCTACCTTACCTTGCAACATCTCCGACATTGATAAATAAGGAAATAAGTAATGCACATGCTTCTGGAGCTGCTTATAGCCATAGTCATGAACTTCACGTCTTTCCTGGCTGGCTTTTTCTACATGTAAAATAAAATAATTGGGCACAGGCATTGGCTCGCCCTGATCCCAATTAAACAAGTTATGTGCAAGCTGGCTGGTATAAAGAAAACCATAAAGTTTCAGGAATGAGTTGAAGTTGTCGAGCAAGTAACGTGGCTTGGTACTGAAGAACTTAAGGTCTTGTTTGAAGCAATCTGCCATAAATGGCAAAAATACCTCTTCTTTCAGATCACGACGTTTAATATCACGTTCTGACTTTAAAGATTTATTTAGGAGTGTGTCATATATAATCTGTTCGAGAAAATTAAGCGTAATTGGCGTTAAGTTAACCAAACTGAGGCCACCTAACATATTGGAGAACATGTTGCCAATTCTTTGGTTGTGCTTGTTTTCTTCAGTCTGCTCACTTTTAAACAATAAAAACTCTGGCGCGATTTTCAAAGCATGTTGGTTGTCAAAATACATCTCTTTTAAAACAGACCAAAATGTAGGATCATCCAGTCTTAGATTAAACTCCGATTCACATAGCTTAGTGAACTTTTCAAAATCTTTGTCTAATAGCTCCTTCCGATATATGTCAGAAATAACCATTCCAAGAATACTATCCCAATCAAATTCTTTTCGTTCATCTTTTGTTCTGATCGGAAAATAGGCTGTGAGTTTGTTATTGGTAACTTGCAAATCTTTGCTTAAATACACCTTTATCCACCACTCACTTCTAGTTCAGTACCATTGCTTTCAGAATCATAAAGCCTGAAGCGTTGCTGACCCCGTATGATAAATAATGTTTTTGATCTTGCAGCAATTTCCTGTAACTCATCTAATAGTTCATCCAATAATACGACCGCATTTTTATCATGCTTATTGGGTTGGTAGCCTTCCACGATCCTGATAAGCAGTTCTAACAAGTTAATATTGATTGGGAGAGCTTTTAAATGCTGCTCATCTACCTTTAAAAAAGCTAGAAAATGACTTATATCCGCTATTCCACTGGTTGACGCAAGCTTTATGGCAGCATTATCTTGTTTAATATCTAAATGAGTAGTCACAAGATAGTCACCTCGTGATGTTAGTAAAAACTCATCTCTGCCTAGATGCGGAGTATTTCTGTTAATGTATTTACTGATTGCTGTTAACAAAACATCACGATAGAAAGATTTAAGTTCAATCTTAATCTTACTGTCAGTTTGTTTTGATATTTTATGTAGTCGCCATACAGTTGCATACTTATCTAATAAATTGTCTGAGAAATCAGTTTTGAATTTTTGATGGTAATTATTACTAAGATTTTCGTTTTGAAGTAAGTAGAAAAAACGAATATTACTTTCAGGTGAGCGTAACCTATGGAGATCGAAGTTTTCCAATTTTAAAGCCAGCTTGAACTCTTCGAACTCAGGTTCATCAATTCCAAGCTTTTGACGCAAGACAAATTGATCAATCAGTTTTGTTCTCTTTAAGGCTGGGTCAAAATCAGCTATTTTTGATACGATTTCACTATCTTGGCAGGTAAATATATTCTCAAACAGGTAGTTTTTACCGGTTAAAAGATGATATACAAAGTCAAGGAGTGCTCGTGCTGTTAAAAATTGGTCTTTCATCAACCGGGCTTTAAAAAGTAGATCAATAACAAGATCTTGTACAGAAGGTAATGAAAGTAAATGATAATTTACACAGAGCTTCAAGTCGGAATCTGGATTTTGAAGCTCTGTATCATAGTACTGCCGAATAATATTATTATCACTTGCAGTAATGCGCTTAAGTAATTTTTCTGTAAAATCAGAAGTATAACGGTGAGACTCCAACTTGAATTTTGGATATTTTTCAAAATCAAGAAATACATACCCTTCAGTTTCAAGGGAACGATTTAAATAATTGCTTATAGCCGATTTAACATTTTCATAGTTGCCCTCTTCTGCATAATTACCAAGCATTCCGATATTTATACCAATAACAAGTGATTTATCACCGTTTTCATAGTTAGTGAACAACATATTTAAACGCTCAATTGCAGTCTCTTTAGGGCTGAAGCTATGCGTAGCATCGAGATGGAAGATAGCAATATTATCGAACTCTTTACGATATCTAGTTAAAATTTCAGATTTTCCATCCCCACTACTACCACATAAAAAAATTATCTTTTTTTCACCAATAGCTAAAAGTTGCAGATGACTTCGAAAATCTGATTCCATGTCTGTTTCGATATAGAGATAATCTTTAACCTTATCGAGTACGCTCGACAAGGTAGTCTCACGATCAGTTTTTACTGCATATGGTGAAGCTTTCGAGAGAACACTTAATACATCGCGAAGTCGCATAGTATAGCCCTTTGTTATAAAGCAGTATTTTACTGCTTCTTAGTAAATAGCCATTAAGTAATTGAGCTTGAGTACTAAAGCCATTTATCTGTAAGAAAGAATGGTGAAGATCGTAAGCGTAGAAAAACACACCCTCGCTTTATATATTTCACTCGTCAGGGTTACTTATATTCGATGTTCAAGTTTTTAGTTGAGTCCAGATAAATCAAGGTGTCGAAGTGCTACATGATAGCACTTATGGCTGTATGGCCTGATTTAGAAGGATTCTTAAACATCAAGAATTAAAAACTTTAACATCGAGTTATAGACGTTCAGAAATTAAATTTCCTTTTTTCCACGCTACAAACCCGAAAAGTTAGTGCTGTTATGCACAGTACTTGAAAATTATTTATCTGAAAGTCTATATGTCAATTTACTTTTGAGGAAGCCACAGAGACTACCGACAAGTCTTTAAAAAATACAGGGAGTATTTAAATCTAATGACTCTATTTTATGTATTAATTTCTTTTCCGCGTCAGAGTAAACACGCATTATTTGTACATTCACATAGTCCTCAGTTTAATCTTTACATGCGTGGAGATTCTTTCATTTATATTTGGATTTCACGCAAATCGGTTAGGAGCTGGAATCGTGGGATTATAACCCAAATTAACATATATATTGGATCCAATTGTCATGTTGTCTGAAATTATTGAGGATCTTAAAGGACAAGGCTCACAGAAGTGGATCTTTGTAATTTGCTATGCGAGCTAAAAATTCCAGTGTTGAAAAATGCTCGCAGTTGTTACTTGATGTCACTTTCTTGAAGCGTGACGGGGGTTTGCAACCCCGTTACTCACGTTTTGAAAGCGATTGAAACCTTTAAACGTTTCGGTCGGGGTTGCAAACCCCGACCAGCATCGCAATTAATGTCAATCAAAAAGAGCTTCTTTAAAACTCAGATCAGGAGAAATGAACACACGGAGTAAAGGCCCTCCATCTGTAGTATATTGAAGCTCGCTCTCTCCGGCTATGTCGATAAATACCGAATACAATCTTAAGAGGTTGATGAAGTTGTTAGCATCAACAGGCCATCCATCAGGCCAGAAAGCTTCATCGTCATCACTCCATATCTCATTGTAACAATCGAGCATGTCCCTCTGCGCTGCGAGAGATAAATACTGCTTCTCTCGGTCACGAAGAGTATTAAAGATGGTTTTGGCGCACTCAGGAATTGTGTTACTTTCGGTAGGTTCCGTCCGTATGCACAAAGGAACCATCAATCCGGGTATCCATTCCACTTTTTCCGCACACCACCCCCAGTGGTCGTACCAGCGTAATATGCCAAACTGCAAGTCTTGAATCTCAGTCGTGTGCATTAGGGGTACTGATACTGGAAAACATTAAGCTGGTGATTAGTCCATGCTTTAAATAAATTAATTGGTTAAAGCTTTTCATATTTCCCCAAATTTCATCTTCCATAACATATATTGTTCATTAATTATTAACAAATCATTTTTCTGAAGCGTGACGGGGTTTGCAACCCCGTTACTCATGTTTTGAAAGCGATTGAAACCTTTAAACGTTTCGGTCGGGGTTGCAATTTTATTGGTTCAGGTTCAACCAGATCAGCGAGAAAAGCCAAACTATCCACAAAATCGCGCATTTCAGAATTGGACCAACCCAAGCGATGATTAAGTCTTGGAAGGATGCGTAGCAATTCATCTAAAATATATTGGGAAAGTACCACATCTAAACTACCACTTCGCCATGCCGCGACAATTTTTCCTGGTATGGAATTTGGATAGGCAGAACCAGAAAGTAAAACATTAGTATCCAAAACGATTCAAACATGAGTCATATTAAGCGTTAAGAATGCCTGATTTCTGAAACAATAGCATCGATTTCATCCAGGCCGTCTTCTTCTGGAATAGGCGCATAAGCTTCGGCAAGACGCTGGCTTAGTATCTCAAAGCGGTCTTTAAGGTGATTTCTGCGAAAGAACTTACCCATTAGACGAATCCAATCGCTTGCTTG
>JBAXXH010000074.1:0-17859 GCA_037127995.1 Methylococcaceae bacterium
CTGTTGAGTTTGGATTTGCTGTTGTCGGGCGGCTTCCTGTTGCTGCATTTGCTGCGCCTCTTGTTGTGCACGTTCGGCTTGTTGGGACTGCGTGTCTGTTTGCTGTTGAGTTTGGATTTGCTGTTGTCGGGCGGCTTCCTGTTGCTGCATTTGCTGCACGGGTTCTACCGGGCGCTCAACCTGTTGCGGCTGCGTACCTGTTTCTTGTTGTTGCTGTTTATTTTGACTGCGAGCCAGTTCTTGTTGCAACTGGTCTATTTTCTGTTGGCGTTGCAGGCTTTCCATCTGCTGTTGATCCATTGCCGGACCTTGAGATGGCGTGTTGTCAGATTGTTTAACCGCTCCTGAAGGTTGCGGTTCACCTTGTAAAAACGGCTTGGCAGGTGCATCAGTCAAAACAGGTTGTTGCCCTGTTACCGGTATTGAAACAGAAGCGCCTTCAGTTTGTGGTGAAACAGGCGCTTGATCAACTACCGGAACTTGAAGTGGCAGGCTATCCGATTGCTTAACCAAATCCGAAGGTTTCGGCTCATTTTGTAAAGGCGGCTTAACGGGCGTATCAGTCAAAACAGGTTGTTGCCCTGTTAACGATATTGGCGCAGAAGCTCCGTCAGTTTGCGATGGAACCGGAACTATCGGTTGCAGGGTAACAGAAGATTGCGGAGTGCTCTGTTGAGCGGGTGCCAGCGTTTCTTGATGACTGCCAACGTTAAGCGCTTTATGTTGCGTATCAGGATCAAGACTAAGCAAAGGTGCTTTAGGTATCACAGGTTCCGGCAACGTTTGTCCAACGGGCTCAATCAATACCTGATTGGGCCGTTCCGGTGTTGCATAAGGCGCTTGAACAGGCGCAGGCGCTCCAACCAGACGTCCCGGCACTCTGGGTTCGTGCTCACCGGCTTGCCCTGAATTAGCCAAAGGCAACTAGGTTCGTGTGCCATCCGGATTTTTTCCATCCAGCCGCCTTGCCAGTTCCTCATTATGGTTTATTTCATCAGGCGTAAGCGCCGCCATTGGCAACCGGATAATATCAGGCTGCCCCTCATGAAGCTCGGCGGTATTAATATCCAACCTGTCGTGTACTTTTGGCACGACTGATTCCAGCGGTCTTCGGGTGACTTCTTCGATTTGTTTTACCGGCACGCCTTGATTAACAATCGTGTTGTTAATCAAGGTTACATTATTGTTATAGTTGGTTACATTAATAATCTGTTGATTCTGACTCGGCGGATTTATATGTTGGCTAATGTGCCTGTTAGGCAGATCATATTCGTGCACGGCCACCCAAGAATCCCACCTTAAATCACGGTCATAATTAAAATAACTGATGTTCAATCCGACGCCGGGTTGCCACACAACATTAGGCGGCATAGGTGTCCAGGCCGCATAACCACCGCCCGAACGCCAAAATACCCAAGCCGGCGCCCAAGTTCGTCCCGGCACCCAAACCCAGCCATACCAGTTATCCCAAGCCCAGCGCCCATAATGAAACGGTGCCCACCCCCAAGGCTCATAGGAAACCCACAGCCAGCCATAATCATCCGTATGCGCCCAGTATCCATCGGTGTAGGGCCGCCAGTCCCTTGCCACATTACGCGGATACCAAACCTGCCCGTAAGTTCGGTGATTAACCCAGTTTCCGTAAGGTGCCAGGGCATCCTGAAAAATACTGATATCAACATTATCGTCGGCATTAGCCTGAACAGGATACGTAGGAATAAGACCGGAAAACAGCAGCACGACGACTAATGTCAATGATTTTAATACAACGCCGGCACGAGCATTCATGATAATAACCTGATTAAAAAAGTTTAAGTTGACTTTGATTTGGCACTAAAAAAAACATGCTGCTCATCTTGATATCCAATCGCTGAATAAAAGCTGAACAGGTTATTTTACTTTGGCTTTAGAATAATTATACTTCCTAATCATTTACTACCCAGGCAACTCGAAAAAAAACACCCTCTACAGTATCCATCTAGTTTCCATGCTCCGGCGTCACTGCCCACAGTTAAGCATCGTAATAATATAATACTGCGGCTGGAGTAAAACAGCTTTAGCTGTTTTTACAGGCAATAGCTGAAGCGATTGCACTCCGTTTTTTAAACAACTTTCGCTTAACTGTGGGCGGGGAGTATTTTTTTGCGAGTTGCCCCACTTTAGAATGATCTGATAAAAGTTTTAAGCACGGTAGATAATATCAACATTCCGTTTTTTTCGGATAAAAAAACCCGCTATAAAAGCGGGTTTTTTGTTTTTGGAAACTCTTAATAATTTAAAGAATTTCCCGTCAGGCAAGGTCTGCCAACCTTATTGTTGAGGTGTTATTGCAGGGTATTCCTGAGGATTCATAGGTGGTTGTGGCTCATCAAGAACTTTCAATTCAACGCGACGGTTATTGGCGCGTCCGTTTTCGGTATCATTGGTATCAATAGGTTGAGTCCAGCCATATCCGCGAGTAGTCAGGCCAGGTACATTGGTTCCATCAACCAGGTACTTTTTAACTGCCACTGCGCGACGCTCAGACAGTAACATGTTGTGCTTGAAGCCGCCCGTTTTACTGGTGTGACCTTGTATTTCAATTGCCATTCCCGGATGCTCTTTGATCATCTTGGCTGTATTGTCAAGATTTCCAAAGTATTCCGCTGGTATGACAGCTGAATCATTGGCAAATTTGACATCGACAATCCAGCAGCCGACTATGCTGACTTTAGCACCGGGTAAGGTGGTAGGGCATTTATCAACACAATTGTTAACGCCGTCTTGATCATCATCGAGCGTCGCACAACCTGCCACAACAGGTTGTGGTGGTGGAAGAGGCTCAGCAGCCGCTACAGGAGCAACCGGTTTTGGACCAAACGGAATAACGAAACCCACGTTTACAACCATGTCATGAAATTCGTTTGTGCCAGGTTGCAGGTTTGCGCCGAAGTTGTTGTTGTAGCGATAACGGACATCACTACGAAGCAGGAAGTTATCGCTCACTTCATAGGTAAGACCAGCGCCCGCTTCGCCGATGAAGCCTGCGCCACTTTTAAAGTTATGGCTGGTGTTCATGCCGCCCAAACCCAGTACGGTATAAGGCGAAAATTTATCACGCATGATGTAATATTGCACCTCCGCAAGACCACCGGTCATATCGGAGCCGCCGTATTTACCGCCACTCAAGTTTTGATAAAAACCTTTCAACTCGACGTTGAAATGTTCATCAAGCATCTTGCCAAAACCCGCGCCGCCACCCCAGCCGTTATTGGATATACGATCACCACCTGGCTGAACAAAGGTACCAAAAGGTGCGACATACCATCTATCATCTACCACTTTGTCAGCTTGAGCCGTTTGTACCAACCCTAAGCTTGATATTGCCACAAAGGCAATTAAGTGTTTCTTTAACATAACATTCTCCTTAAATTAACTTTAAATAAAAACGGTAAACCGAAAAAAAATATCTAACTTCATTGCTCCCATCCATAGGGCTTGGGTCGTTGCAGCCCTCGACAAAGAGTAGCGCTAAAGCTACAACTTTTACAAATTATGCCACAAAAATTTATAGTCTGTCATCATTACTATGCAGATTATTTCTTAAAAATAACCTTTAGATACGTGGCTTAACCCGATAAATCAGGCGTTTTTACCTAACATAAAACAAGATGCGAATTTAGCCGCTTATAGTATTGGACGGTAGCATCAACTTTCATTGAGCTTTTTTAAAACCATTGACCCAAACAAGCACGATTTACTCTTACTTAAAAACCATATCCATTCTGTCGCCAGCAATGCACCTTTAAACATGCACATCAACTTAAGCAGAAAAATCGACTATATTGAACCCCATTACCTTGCGTTAGGCAACTTAAGATCGCTGTTTTTTTTGGGGTCACAACATTTTAATGCTAACCTTAAGACTTAACCACCAGGAAATAACATGATTAAATATTTTCACCTTACCTTTATATTACTATCCATTTTCAGCTTTGTCGGCAGAGTCATTTTGTCTGAAACGCATCCGGCAATCCTTAAACAAAAAGCTCTCAAAATTGCGCCCCATGTCATTGATTCCCTGTTATTAGTCAGTGGCATTACCCTGGTTTTTCAGGGTGGATGGCTAGCGGCTGATTTTGGCTGGATTGTTGCAAAAATAATAGCCTTACTGGGCTATATCGGTTTGGGTGTGGTTGTTATGCGCAATCGCGGAACCGTCAGATGGGTCGCTTTTTTTGGCGCAATGGCTTGTTTTGTCTACATTGGCATTGTCGCTGTCACCAAAAATGCTTTTTTCTTTATTTAAACCGTAAACGAAATCATTATAAATAAAAGCCCGCGCTATTAATCTTTATATCCAACCAGCGCAGCACATCCTTGCCACTCTGGTGCAGGGCGTCATCAAGCTCAAGTTCTTGGTGATCAGTGACTACATCCCAGCGGGATAACTGGTTTTTCAATTGCATCCGCTCATTAACGGTAAAATGATAGCGTTTTATCAGTGTCTCAAATAGCGGGGGTTCCTGCGTGGTTATTGACTCTGCTTTTGCAGCGATTCGCGTCAGTAATAATTCAACCGAAGCCAGGTGTGCCGCTATTAATGCGGCAACCTGCTTGGGTTGAATATTTTCGACTGGCGATAATTGATTATCTGAAATAACTTTCAGGCAAAGAATCAACTCGCTTGAAGAAAATCGCACCGCCGTTTCATAGAACGCCGAGGCCTCCATATCGCAAAGATATGACTCATCATAATAAGGCCGTGGCTTTGATACCGTCTGAATACTGCCAGTGGGGCAAGGTGGCGTAAAAATCAAAGAAGGATAATAGCTTCTTTGACTATCAAAATCGATAATTTTATCGATTAAAAACAAGCGACCCAAAGCATGATTCTTATGTCCGGCGATGCCTATATTAAGCATAACCCGATGCTCAACTGAAGCAAACAATGCCTGCGTGTACGCTACTCCGGCCGCCATCGCGCTTTTGCCAGGCCCTGTCACCGTCAGGCAAATATCCTGATTTAAATAAACGGCAAAAGGCTGAACCGCAACCTCTTTTTTTAAGTTAAAATATTCAACCAAAGGCTTCGCCTCACAAGGTAAAGCCGTATATATAAAAATCTTGTGTGTATAGTGACGTATCATTAATAATCGTACCCGCTTTTGTTAAAATTTTAATGGTATTGCTTTCAGATAAAACAACTGACTTTTAAACCGGACTATTTAAACAAATCACTGACCATGTTTATTAATACCTTCCCCATTATTTTTACCTATACCCACCTGTTTTCGATTCTTGAGGCGGTTATATTTTTGACGGCCATTTTTTTTCTGATTTATTTTTATACACCGCCGGTTAATAAAAATTGGGTCAATAGACCCGGACATAGTATTTATCAATTCTTGCATTTTGCCTGGCAAGGCCATTCAGCATTATGGCGTGCTTTTTGGCCTTTTTTCCTGCTGGTCAATAGTGTCCTTTATTATACTGATTACCGGGTAATGAATGTAACTTATACCATAGCGAGTTGGAAAACAGTGCATGGAATGCTGTTACTGCCTATTGTCTGGTGGACAGTATCGGTCTGGCGCTGTTCTGCGAATACCCGTTATAAAATTTGGAGCAGTGCCGCACGCACCATCACGATTTATCTTTTCTTGGAATATGCCTTACGTTTTATTATCAGTACTCAATACCCCGGCACTTTTTTTGATTGCCGGCTGCTAATTATGGAGTACGGCGACTGTCTCTAAAGAAAAATCCAATAAAGTCATGACGGACAAGCCTTGTGTGATCAAAAACCTATTCGCTTGATTGTACTCGCATGTCCTAAAAAACAACTTAAAAAGCATCCACTAATTCATAGAAATCCAATCATGTCACTAAAAAAAAGTTCCTAAGCGGTTTGGTTATTTTGTTAGCGTTATTAAATGATTCGGTTCAAGCAGAGCAATCAAATTTAGAGCCGTTTACAACCGGAAGTTACCAAAAAATACTAACAAACCATGCCAACCAGCCTTTTATGCTGGTGGTCTGGTCGATAACCTGCTCTTCCTGCCTTAAAGATATGGCATTATTAAGCCACATTCATCAAAAGAGACCTAAGCTTAAAATAATCATGCTGGCAGCGGATGATATTTCCGAAGCGGATCAGATCAAGCACATCCTTGAGAAAAACCAATTATCCGGACTTGAAAACCGGGTTTATGCGGATGAAAACACCCAGAAACTACAATTTGAGATTGATCCAAAATGGTATGGCGAATTACCGAGAACTTATTTTTTTCGATAAGACACAGCAACGGGAAGGTATTAGTGGTGTGTTATCAGAGGCGGATTATGAAGCCCGATTTACCCAAATTTTAAAATAAAAACCAGAGATAAAGCTTGAGGGAAATCACTAAACACTGATGCCATCCAGTAGGGATAATTGCAACGCGACCGGTAAAAGTAGGGAGTGAATCATCTGTATCTTTAATGATTAAGCCCTGCACTGCGTTTTAGAGGTACATTTTTCAGCTTCAGATAAAAACTTGCGTTAAAATGGCCGCTATTGTAAAAACTACCGACGTTTACTTTAATGTTAAAAAAAACCTTTGCTGTTCTGATAACTCCTTGTCTATTAAGTGCCTGCATTACCAGTCCTACAGGCAGAAGCCAATTTATTTTCATGCCTGATGCGCAAATCAACCAAATGGGTTTGCAGGCTTTTGACACGTTAAAAAAAGAAAAGCCTGTCAGCAATAACAGTCAATACAATCTGGTTGCCAACTGCATTTCCCAAGCGCTCATAAAAGAACTGGGCGGCAACTGGGAGATCGTTGTTTTTGAGGACAAATCACCTAACGCTTTTGCCTTGCCCGGCAATAAAATTGGCATCTACACCGGCATGATCACACTGGTTGATAATCAGGATCAATTAGCCACGGTTATTGGCCATGAAGTTGGGCACGTTCTGGCTAAACACAGCAACGAAAGGGCGTCTCAAGAAATGGCTGTCAACCAGGGTATGGCCGTCATTCAGGCAATGGGCTCGCCACAATCAGCTTTAGGTCAAACCGCGTTTGGTCTGCTGGGTGTCGGTGCCGAATATGGCATACTGATGCCTTACAGCCGGATTCAAGAAAGCGAAGCCGATATGATTGGCGTTGATTTAATGGCCAAAGCAGGCTTTGACCCACGACAAAGCATTGGGCTATGGCAAAAAATGGAACAGGCCTCCCAAGGCCAGCAACCGATAGAATTTTTGTCAACACATCCGGCACATGCAACACGCATTCAAAACCTGGAGCAGCATATGCCGCAAGCCATGGACTTGTACCAACAAGCCCAAGCTTCCGGCAAGCACCCGGAATGTATTAAACCATGAGCCACTGACGATCAAATCCCTTTTTATTCAGAAAAAAGGGTATGATGGGTGCATTTAACAACCTATTTATTGCCCTCATCCCTATTCTCTCAAGCTAAGGAGAGGATTTTCTTAACTGTGGGCGGCGTAGCAATGACTCCTAATTTAAAATACTTACATCCTTACCCGTTTGAGAAGCTGGCGCAACTCAAGCACGGCATTGTTCCACCTGCAAACAAGTCACCCATTGTGTTGTCGATAGGTGAGCCGACCCATAACACCCCGCATTTTATTGCAGAAGCGCTGTTAACCCATTTACACGGATTATCAAACTATCCCACTACAAAAGGCATACCCGAATTGAGGCGTGCGATTGCTGACTGGATTAGTAAACGCTTCCAGATTCCGGCCGGGTTTATTAATCCTGAAACCCAGATTTTGCCTGTCAGCGGCACCCGTGAAGCCTTGTTTTCCTTTGCCCAGTGTGTGATTGATCCGACCACAAATCCTGTGGTAATTATGCCCAACCCGTTTTATCAGATTTATGAAGGCGCTGCACTACTGGCGGGGGCAGAACCTTATTTTTTAAATACCGTAGATGAATCAAATTATTTACCCGATTTTGATGCCGTGCCTGAAGCCGTATGGCAACGCTGCCAATTAATTTACATTTGTTCGCCCGGCAATCCTAGTGGCGCTGTGCTCTCGCAAGCCGACCATGAAAAACTGATTAATCTGGCGGAAAAACATGATTTTGTTATCGCGTCCGATGAATGCTATACCGAACTCTATGATGACGAAAACACGCCGCCTGTTGGTTTGCTGCAAACTGCTTACAACATGGGCAATAGCGCATTTAAACGCTGTATTGTTTTCCATAGCTTGTCCAAACGTTCCAATGCACCCGGCTTGCGATCAGGCTTTGTGGCAGGTGATGCCGATATTTTAAATCAGTATTTTCAATATCGAACCTATCAAGGCTGCGCCATGCCTTTGCCCACCCAGCATGCCAGCACTAAAGCGTGGCAGGATGAGCAGCACGTTGTCGAAAACCGCCGCTTATACCGTGAAAAATTTGCTGCATTTATAGCCATTCTTGCGGATGTCTGCACCATTCAAAAACCGCCTGCCGGTTTCTATGTTTGGTTAACAACACCGATCGCAGATACCGATTTTGCCCAACAGCTTTTTGCCTTGGAGAATGTCACCGTTCTGCCTGGCAGTTTTTTATCCCGCGAATTTGCAGGGCTAAACCCGGGTGTCAACCATGTTAGAATTGCTTTGGTTGCGCCACTGGATGACTGCATGGCAGCAGCCCATCGAATTAAAAACTTTCTTAACACCTTATAGAATAAAATCATGAACCACACGAAAAATATTATAGAAACCGCTTTTGAACAACGTAACGACATCACCCCGGCTAACGTTTCAGCAGAAATCCGCAATGCGGTTACTGAAACCCTTAACCAGCTGGATCAAGGCACCTTAAGAGTTGCTGAAAAAATAGACGGTGATTGGGTTACGCATCAATGGTTAAAAAAAGCCGTATTATTATCCTTCAGAATTAACGAAAACCGCATGATGGATGGCGGCAACACCCGTTATTACGATAAAGTGGAATGCAAATATTCAAATTATACCGAAGCAGACTTTGCCAAAGCCGGTGTGCGCGTTGTACCTAATGCAGTTGCCCGTCATGGCTCTTATGTCGCTCCCGGTGCCATATTAATGCCGTCTTACGTTAACATAGGTGCTTATGTGGACAGCGGCACCATGGTTGACACGTGGGTGACGGTCGGTTCTTGCGCACAAATTGGTAAAAACGTGCATCTTTCCGGCGGCGTAGGTATCGGTGGCGTATTGGAACCGTTACAGGCAGGCCCTACCATTATCGGCGACAACTGTTTTATCGGAGCGCGTTCAGAAATTGTTGAAGGCGTTATCGTTGAAGATGGTTGCGTTATTTCAATGGGCGTCTATATTGGCCAAAGCACCAAAATTTTCAACCGCATGACCGGTGAAGTCAGCTTTGGACGTATTCCGGCAGGATCTGTAGTCGTATCCGGTAACTTGCCCTCGGCAGACGGCAGTTATAGCTTGTATTGTGCGGTTATTATCAAACAGGTTGATGAAAGAACACGCAGCAAAACAGGGATTAATGAGTTATTAAGGGACTAATTGTGAAAATAAGAATGAAATATATGGAAATCTATGGGTATTGAATTGCTCCCGGAGTTTATTCGTGATAATTATGAGTTGCATGAATGGAAGCACTCATGCGCCATACTGAAAGAGGATTTTCCAGAAGAATGGAAAGACATTATCTCTGCATTAAACGAATTTCGTTTATATAAAAGCTGGATAACCAATCCGGGAGGAAGTAAATCAAAAATATCTGAATTCCTTGATTCTTATCTTTATTAGCGTGGCTGGGAAGAAAAAGAGTTTAATACTCATGTGGTTGTTGATGAGCATAAAATGGATACCCCAACACACAAAGTCGATTGCTTTAGAAATAGGGTTGCTATTGAAATAGAATGGAATAATAAAGACCCATTCTATGATCGCGACTTAAATAATTTTCGCTTGCTTTTTGATCTTCGAGCCAGTAAGTGTAGGCGTAATCATTACCAGATGCGATGAGTTGCAAGATATATTTAAAGCATTAGGTCGAGGTACATCTTATGGCGCGTCGACCACCCACATGAGCAAGCTGCTTCTGCGTATTGAAGGCGGCGGTGGTGCAGGCTGCCCCTTGTTGGTTATCGGTATATCTAAAAAACTATATGTTGAGAATAAGTGACCATGAAAGCATCAGATGATCTTTTGAACGCCGTCGGTAATAAAAAATTCGCTACTGTTCTGGCCGACCCTCCTTGGCAGTTTCAAAATAGAACAGGGAAAATGGCACCTGAGCATAAAAGATTACAACGCTATCCAACCATGTCGCTTCAAGAAATAAAAGACCTGCCAGTCGAAGCCATTGTTGCCGATACTGCGCATCTCTATTTATGGGTGCCGAATGCGCTATTAGCGGAAGGCATGCAGGTTATGGAACACTGGGGATTTACGTATAAAACCAATCTAATCTGGTATAAAATCCGCAAGGATGGTGGGCCGGATAGAAGAGGCGTTGGCTTCTACTTTAGGAACGTAACAGAAATAATACTTTTTGGTGTCCGTGGCAAAAATGCGCGTACCTTGCAGCCCGGTCGGACTCAAGAGAACATTATTTCATCAAGAAAACGGGAGCACAGCAGAAAGCCGGATGAACAATATGATCTTATAGAAGCATGTAGTTCTGGGCCTCGTATTGAGCTATTTGCACGGGGACCAAGAAAAGGATGGCTGGTCTGGGGTAATCAATCCGAAGAATATACGCCTGACTGGAACACCTACTCAAACCATTCTCAATCCACGGTCGTCCCTTTTCAGAAAATTGCCAAAGCCTTGTAGAAAATCAATGGGGAGCCTTGCGTAGACTGGATTTATTAACCCCCACCTACGGGTCACAAAATACAACACAAATCGGAACAACCTTATGATTAACAACGATGTATTACGCAGAGCACGCTACGCCTTGGATCTTAACGACTACACCATGATGGATATCTTTGCCTTAAGCGATGTAGAGATAAGTCGGGATGAATTACTCCATCTACTTAAAAAAGACAACCAGGAAGGTTATGTCGAACTTGACAATCAACTGTTGGATGCTTTTTTAAACGGTTTAATTATTTATCGAAGAGGCAAATTGGAAGACAAGCCTGGGCAAACGAAAAAACCGAACTTGCCGGTAACCAATAATAGTATTCTCAAAAAGCTAAGAATTGCTTTAAACTTTAAAGAAGAGGATATGCTTAACACCTTAAAGCTGGCTGATTTTGAAATATCAAAAGGCGAGCTTAGCGCTTTTTTTAGACAAAAAGGCCATAAAAATTACCGGGAATGCGGTGACCAAATTATTAGAAACTTTTTACAAGGCCTGACTATTCATTTTAGAAACCCGGCCAAACAAACTGACGCTAAATCAGAAACAGACTATTCCGACTATGATTAGCCTTGCAGGGTGTGTCAACAATACGCTGCCGACCCCAATAAATTATCCACTTTAAAAACTTTCCTTAACCTAGACCACACTGACTATCATGAGCGAAAAAATTTCAAATAATGCCATCATTTACGCCACACTTGCCCTTAACAGCGAAGTGGATTTACAACGAGAATATCTGGAATCGGAAGATGTGCCTGAAGACGAGCGCGAAAATGAAGATGATATTCTGGCAGATCTCGAACAAGCCTTTATGGAATTTGTTGATCTGTATAAAAGCCGATGCAAAGCTGACAAAGAATTACCCAGCATTGACGAATTATTAAACAGTCAATTATAAGCATCGCCATGCACACGCTTTACGGTATAAAAAACTGCAATACCGTTAAAAAGGCGCGGCAGTGGCTGGATAAAAACGGCATAGCTTATCAGTTCCATGATTTTAGAACTGATGGGCTAACGCTGGAGCAGCTGAATAACTTTGCCGCCCGTATCGACTGGAACGCGTTGCTTAATCGTAGCAGTACCAGTTGGCGGCAACTCAGTGCCGAGCAACAAAGCGATCTGACCGCAGAAAAAGTAATCGCATTAATGTTGCACACCCCGACGCTTATTAAACGCCCGATTTTAGATACGGGCGACAGACTGATTATTGGCTTTACCGCCAAGGATGGCGGGTATGCCGCATACCTGCCGGGAGCAGGTGCGGCGAAAGCTGACCATTACCCAACCGAATGACTATGAGTGAAACCCTGGAACTTCTTAAAGACCTTATTAGCCGGGAATCGATCACACCTGAAGATGCGGGTTGCCAGGATGTTATTGCCGAACGTTTAACCCGACTGGATTTTAAAGAAGAACGCCTGAATTTTAATGACACCCAAAACATCTGGCTAAGACGGGGCATTACAAAACCTTTGTTTACCTTTCTTGGGCACACCGATGTTGTGCCCCCCGGCCCTTTGAATTTATGGCTGTCACCGCCTTTTGTGCCGACTGTTCGTGACGGCAAGCTTTATGGCCGTGGTGCTGCGGATATGAAAGGCGGTATTGCCTGTTTTATTACTGCCGTTGAACGTTTTATCGCCAAGCATCCAGACCATCAAGGCTCAATCGCCGTCATGTTGACCAGCGATGAAGAAGGCATTGCCACCAATGGCGTGGTTAAAGTCGTGGAAATACTGGAACAGCGCCATGAAAAAATTGACTGGTGTTTGGTCGGTGAACCGTCCAGTGATAAAAAAACGGGCGATGTGATTCGTGTTGGCCGGCGCGGTTCATTGTGCGCCAAATTAACCGTTATCGGTATTCAGGGTCATGTTGCTTATCCTGAACTGGCAGACAATCCCATCCACACCTTTGCACCAGCCTTAAAAGAACTAACAGAAGAAGTCTGGGATTACGGCAATGTTTTTTTTCCACCGACCAGCCTGCAAGTATCAAATATTAATGCGGGAACCGGTGCGGAAAACATTATCCCAAGCTCTGCCGAGGTACAGTTTAATCTGCGTTTTTGTACTGAACTAAACGAAGAAACCATTAAACAGCGCACCTGTGCCATACTGGATAAATACGATTTTAAATACGAGATAATATGGCGCTTGTCCGGCAATCCGTTCTTGACTGAAAAAGGTAAATTAATTGATGCCACCCATGCTGCCATCAAAACCGTAACGGGGTTTAAAACCCGAGATGATACGGGCGGCGGTACTTCGGATGGACGCTTTATTGCACCCACCGGCGCACAGGTTATTGAACTGGGGCCGTTAAACGAAAGCATTCATAAAATTAACGAAAATATGACGGTAGAAGACTTGACGATTTTAACTAATATCTATGAGCAGATACTGGTTAATTTACTGGTATAGCCGCAGTTACCAATCGTCAGCGAAGTTCCTTATTCCGTTGCATCCATACCGACTACTTGCTTGCTAAAAAGCTAAAAAACTATTTTTGTGACAACAATGCTAACTTCTACAAGTATTTTTTAAGTACCGGAATCAATTTTGTTAAAAAATGTCTCAAAAATCGATGACTTCAACCAGCTTATACGTGCCCTGAACAAAGAAAAATAAGCGGTGAAGGTCAGGAATATGAACCTATAACAACCCTTACTGCAATAGTATATTTTATATAGGAAAGTATTATGAAACGCCATTTATTATCTATCTGTATAACGTTATTGAGCGCTTGCTCAAATCTGCCACCTGCCATTGAAGATCCGCCCCTCTATGACATTTCATATAATCAGGCAACTCAAGATATCAACCATTTTAAAGAGGCACCTGTGCGCTGGGGTGGTGTTGTCATTGATGTAGAAAACGAACAAAACTTCAGTCTGGTTCAAGTACTGTATTACCCCCTTAACAATTATGGCCGCCCACGATTAGACAAACCCAACCAAGGGCGCTTCCTTTTTAAAAGCGCTGAGTTTCTTGATCCTGCCATTTATAAAAAAGATACCGAAATTACCGTTGCAGGAACGCTCAAGGGCGACATTCAGCGCTCAGTGGGTAACAAAATTCTCCGCATGCCCCTGATTTCAGCTACAGTTACTCATCTGTGGCCGCCTTATGTACCCGACAATTATTACGGTTACGGCGGTTATGGTTACGGCTACCCTTATTATGGATACTATGGTTATTACCCCTATTACTGGGGCAGATACTATTACCCATACTGAAACTCAATCATCAAGTTTTCTTACCTTGACTTTCCGAACGCAATGTGAAGATTAAGCGCCAGAAACGGCGTAGGCCGGAATAAGGCTTTTCGAGCGTAAGCGAGAATAAGCGTTTCCGGCACGCTGTACGAGAGCGCCGGAAACGCCACCACGCGGCTACGCTTGGGTGGTCTTATTCCGGCCTACGCCTGTCCACGCCTTGCGTGAATAGCCCATAAAAGCAACCACCTTTGGGCAAACCGGGGCTTTGCTTTTCGCCACGATGCGTGGCATTTTTTTGTAGGGGCTGGCTTTACGCCTGCCCTCTAATGCCTCGATGTTAGCAGGGCAACCACAAGGGATTGCCCCTACAAAACACAAATATCGTTACATAAAACTCAAAGCCACGCAGTCATTTGAATCTTGTTATCTAGGGCTTTATCACGGCTAAAGCCCATACCGCAAAAAATATCAGTGGGAGCTGCCTTGACGCATCTGAACTCGGGCGCGTATCAGCGCCGTGATAACGACAATCAACAAGGCGGCCAATGAAAATTCCAGCAACAAAAAAGCGGCAATTTTAAAATACGCAAATAGCGGATTAACGAACCGAACCAGCCAGCCCCCGGCTTCATCGGCTAATGCTGAAAGGTAAGTTAAGCTGCTTAACCCTATCTTCAATCGCACTGAAAAGTCAGTCATCAGCATTAAATGCGTGAGTGTCACTATTAACATACCCATGGAAAACAGATGAAAATGCGAAACTTCCAGCATTCCCTGGTAACTCCTGGGTTGGGTAAATTGTTCTTCAGAACCCAGATAGTAAGCAATGACCGAGTCAGGCGTTAAATCCATGTGATGAAAATACATCATGCCATTACTGAGCCACAACAAAGCGATATAACCCAGAAACATTAACACCAAGGCGTTCAGCAGTGATTTGCGCTGTTGTTCGCCGGTAACAAAATAACGCATTATTCTTGATCCTTGTTTTTTACCATAACTTGATAGATGGACATCACTTTGCGGATACTATTGATTGCGGCGCGAGTACTGAGGGTTGCACCGCTTATGCCATCCACACCCTTATTAAAATCCATGTCGGCAAGCGGACGTTTATAAAGTTTTTCAAACCATCCTTGAGGCGGCTGATATTCTGGCGGCTCATGAAAAGCGAGAGTGACTACGCTGCTTAACTCACCATCCGGTGTTAATACAATCATCAACGTTTCCGGTTTGGTTCTGACCGTGCCGGTTTCAATGGTGGCATAACCCAGTATCTTGTCTTGTTTTTTTCCGACATAGAAAGTAAACAAGCCAGACTCCAACTTAACCTTGGCATCTTGCTGAATTTTGGCGGTCTGGTTCTCGTCAGGAAATAACGATAACTGCTCAATTTGCGCACCTGCGCCAAACGCCAGCTCCATTGCTTCATTTTTACTGTAAAAAATAGTGGCAAAACCCGGGGTTACTGCGGTCAACAGTAACCCGTAAAACATAAGCTTAATTATTTTCATCGTGTGTATCCATTAATCAGGGTAATAAGCTTTGATTGCGTTGTGTATTAGCCAAAAACCAAACCGCCAGCCGGATTGAAATTTTGGCTGGCGGCGATAGCCATAAACAACTTAGCTTATCAGTTGTTTACTGTGTAAATATCGGGTTGGCTAATATCATACTATAGGAACCAGAAAATACCTTGGCACTAGAAAATAAAACCAAATCCCAAGTTGAAATCATCCGGCAGAGTGCCTTGTTTGGCAACAAAGTTTCGGTAGTCGGCCTTAATTACGACCTGTGGAATGGGTTTATATGACAGACCTACCTGAAAAATCTGCTGATCTTTGGTGGGGTCACTGACAAAGCCTGTAGGTGCTTTGGCAACCGTATTCAGTTTTTCATAACGTACAAAAGGCGCAAGATATTGTGGCGTATCTCTAAACATCAGCGGTAATACATCATAACCGACCTCTGAATACCAGCCGTAATTTTGTGAGCCTATGGCTCGACCATTGGTGGCATTGGCACCAGCGGCAGCACTTAAAATATCTGCATTACCGACAAATCCCCATGACCCCAAAGTACGAAACTCAACGCCACGATATTTCCATTGCACATGTGATTCATAGAGTTGCGTAAGCACACTGGGTTTTTGGCCATAATATTCCTGATCTTGTCCGGAATTGCCAACATAAGCGGAACCGCCCACAGTAACGCCTGGCAATGCATCAGGATCATAATTCACTTGTGCAATATAACCCAAATTTTGAGCCAATGCTTGACTGCCGCCCCCAGTACCTTCACGAATACCGTCTGAACTAAAGCGTTTGGCATTTAAACCATTAACCACATAAGCGGTATAAGTCAGGTTAGGCGTTATAGCTCCAAATAAACCGACACCCATTTCACGCCAGGTGGTCGGAATGATTTTCTGCTCAACCACGGGTCGATGATTACCAAAGTAAAATAACGGTTCATGAATCCGGTTGATCATACCCATCGGCATTAACATCAAACCGGTGCGAACATTGGCCAGTGGATCAATAAAGAAATCCAAAGAGGCAAATTCGGCAGAAACCTCGCCCTTTACTTCAGCGCCTTCACCACTGGTAGCATGTTCAAACTCAATTTCACTGTTGAAAAGGATGCGATCGGTAAATTTATAGCCCACATACAAAACCATACGTTCAAGATCGGCATTACTTGGGTTTTTAAGTGTGCCTGTGCCGTCATCCTTTAGTCCACCCTTATCTCCAACAACATCCTGATAAAAACCCTCACCATAACCACCAATGGACAGACCTTTGCCTACCTGATAAACCTTCGATGCGGCAGGTCCCATGCCATAAGCACTTTTAAGCTGTTTCTCCTCAGGAATAGCCAGATTGGTACGCAACTTCTCAACTTCCTGACTCAGGATGTCGGTTTTTCGCTCCAGATTCTTGACATTACTGGCTGCAACTTTAGCCTCCGGGGTTTGCGTATTACTGACTGTAACTTTAGTCTCCGGGGGTTGCGTATTGCTGGCAGAGACTTTATTTTCCGGAATTTGCACATTACCGGCAACGGCTTTACTTTCTGCTGCTGCCATGCCGGCTTTCATCTCGTCAATTTGCTTTTGCTGTGCCTCAATAATTTTCCACATATCTTCCATCGTTTTCGGCTTATCCAAAGCACTAACCGGCGTACTTAAAACGATCAGTGCTGCGAGTAGCGCTTCTTTTACTAATGGTTTGTTATTGCTCTTCATTGACGCACCCTCATATTTTTCAGTTAATTAATTCTAGCCTGATAGTGGCGTAGATGCAAATGATTCCCATTTGCCGAACATATAAGCGCCTCTACTACTTCGTCAAAAAGGTGACATTTACTGAAGAATTAGAGATATTTAAACAAAATACCTTATTATTAAACGTTAATTCGGATTTAGAGCTTAACTAGATCGTTGGCTTCTGGTATATTCGATGGTTAGCGATTTATTTAGCTGACCCTATAGACTTCTTGGGGCGGTGATAATAAAAATCAATTTAAGGAGTGGAGAGCGGTTATGTTTGAAGTGATGTTTATTTTTACTGTTATTTTTGTTGCCTATGTTGTTTATACAGCGGTAAATGAACAAAAAGCAAAGCCCTCAGAACCCAAGGTAAAACCTGAAGCACCCAAAGTGGTTACTGAACAACCCGTACCAGTACCCAAGACAGTTGCCAAAATTAAAAAACCGGCACCCATTAAAAAAATCGCCTCGACGACTACAATTCAAAATACCGTCAAAAAGGGTTTACGAGACCCAAAGACTGGAGAAATAGCCACTAC
>JBAXXH010000075.1:0-17741 GCA_037127995.1 Methylococcaceae bacterium
ATCGCTTGGTCTTATAGGTTGATGTCATTTTGCAAGACCTGACCCTGTTTTTTCTTTAGGACATTGTCCGCTGTGAGTTATAAAATTACATCATAAATACGGAAAATACACTTTAAAACCGGGAACAGGCTTACAATTAAATACCACTGAAAATAAAATGGTAAGATCTTGCAATCAAGCAAATCAGAAACATATCGCTTGGTCTTATAGGTTGATGTCATTTTGCAAGACCTGACCCTGTTTTTTCTGCTGTTTTTTCTGTTTTTTTGAAAAAAATAGCACCTGATAATTTCTTCAAATGCCGCCACGCTATTTATACAATCGAACTCTATGAAACTAAAGAAAAATAAACCGCCTTACAGGCTTCCAAGTTGGGCTATTTGTTATTTTTTAAGGCTTCAATTGATGCGTTACGCGACTAAGTTGATACAAGGTTTAGTGGTTTTATTGCTATGTGTCCCTGCCTGTGTCGACTCAAAAGTTTATCAATGGCGGGATGTACAGGGCAGCGAACATTTTTCTGATCGCTTTAATCCTGACGCAAAAGTTGTCAACATAAAGCCGGGTTACGGTTTTTATCACGTTAAAAAAGTTTACGACGGTGATACGGTTGAACTGGACGATGGTCGTAAAATTCGGTTTTTGGGTATCAATACGCCGGAGATTCAGCATAAAGATAGAATGGCTGAAGCGGGTGGAGAAGAAGCCAAGGACTGGTTGATTAATAAGCTGCAAGACACCCGGGTTCGCTTGGAATTTGATGTTGAGAAGACCGATAAATACGGTAGAACTTTAGCGTATCTGTTCACTGAAAAAAAAGAACATGTAAATGTGTCTTTGGTTAAAGAAGGCCTGGCGACAATTAGTATTTTTCCACCTAATTTGTTGTATGTTAATGAGTTGGTTGTCGCCGGGAATAAGGCTGAGCAGGATAAGTTGGGGGTTTGGCAGCGCCCCGAATATGCAGCAATACCTGTTGGCAATCTTACGGAAGCGGGACATCCAGGTTGGACGCGACTGGTGGGCAAAGTTGTCAGTATTCGCAATACCTCTAAATGGGTTTACCTGGTTTTTTCTGACCAATTTGAGGCGCGTATCGAAAACAAATGGTTGTCCTTATTTCCTGACGTGAATGACTATGTAGGAAAAACGCTCGAAGTCCGTGGTTGGCTGAATAAAAACAGAAAGCAATTTTCAATGTTAATTCGTCACCCGAGCGCAATCAGGCAACCAGAAAACAGTTAAGGGGCAATAAACGAATGCGATGTTAGGATAATGAAGGTGAGATGCTACAATTGGCAGCTTATAAAAATATAATTAAGTTTATCCCCGTGCAATCAAAACAGACTAAACACGCTTACACATGGAACACTATTTATCAAATTGCCTTAGAGCATAAAAAAGCACTGATTTATTCTCATGTTATTGCTATTTTAGCAACCATTGCCAGTGTGCCTGTGCCTTTGTTGATGCCATTGTTGGTGGATGAGGTTTTATTGAATAAACCGGGGGTAGCCATTGGGTTTATTAATCAATTTTTTCCTGCTGAATGGCATCTGCCCCTGCTTTATATATCTGTTATTTTGATTGCCAGTTTAATACTGAGAGTCATCGCCAGCATTTTTAACATCATTCAGGCACGACACTTTTCCTGTATTTCCAAAGACATTATTTTTCGTATCCGCAAAAATCTGATCAGACATTTACAAACCATTTCCATGGCCGAATATGAAAGTCTTGGTACCGGTACGGTGGTTACTCATTTGGTTAAAGACCTTGATACGATTGATACGTTTATTGGTACTACCGTTAGCAGATTACTGGTCGCTGTTCTGACTATTATCGGGACGGCGGTTATTTTGCTCTGGATGCACTGGCAGCTGGGTTTGTTTATCATGCTGTTAAATCCTGTGGTGATTTATTTCACGCGCGTGGTCGGTTCTCGTGTTAAAAACTTAAAGTCCAAGGAAAATTCTGCTTACGAAGTGTTTCAACAATCGCTCACTGAAACGCTGGAAGCTATCAATCAAATTCGTGCCAGCAACCGCGAACATTATTATTGTCAGCAACTGATTGAGTCTGCCAGATCGGTTAAAGATTTTTCAGCGGCTTTTGCCTGGAAAAGTGATGCGGCATCGCGTTTAAGTTTTCTGGTGTTTCTGTTTGGCTTTGATATTTTTCGCGCCTGCGCCATGATGATGGTGTTTTATTCTGATCTTAGCATTGGCGAGATGCTGGCGGTGTTTGGCTACCTTTGGTTTATGATGGCTCCCGTGCAGGAAATTTTGGGGATTCAATATGCTTTTTATGCCGCCAAAGCGGCGTTGGTACGTATCAACAGATTGAATGCGCTGGAACAGGAACCGTATTATCCTCATCTTGAAAATCCGTTTTTGCATAAAACAACCGTCGCTGTTCGCGTCGATAATCTGCATTTTAGTTATGGCGAAGAAAAAATACTTAACGGCATTCAGTTAAAAATTAAAGCCGGAGAAAAGGTTGCCCTGGTGGGTGCCAGTGGAGGTGGCAAGTCTACTTTGATACAAACCTTGATTGGTCTTTATTTACCCAGTGAAGGCCGGATTTTTTTTGACGGTGTTCCTATTGAACGCATAGGTTTGGAAGTTGTCAGGGAAAATGTGGTTACCGTGCTACAACATCCGGTTCTGTTTAATGATACTATCCGCGCCAATCTTACTTTGGGGAAGCCGGCCAGCGATGCAGCATTATGGAAGGCACTGGCGATTGCACAAATGGAAGAGGCGGTTAAAGATCTGTCAAACGGGTTGAATACGGTTGTCGGTCGTTTGGGGATGCGGCTTTCTGGCGGTCAACGGCAAAGAATGGCCATTGCCCGCATGATTGTTGCCAATCCCAAAGTGGTGATATTGGATGAAGCAACCTCTGCGCTGGATAGCGAAACCGAGTATAAATTACATCAAGCACTGGCTGCTTTTTTAAAAGGCAGGACTACCATTATCATTGCCCATCGTTTGAGTGCGGTTAAACAGGCCGATCATGTTTATGTTTTTGAACAAGGTGTTATTTGTGAACAAGGCCGTCATGAAACATTAATTAACAATAAGGGTCTTTATGCCAAACTTTATGGCGAATATCAATAAAGCAGGTGCAAGGTATACAGCGTTTTCAAATTAGGTTAATGACATTAAATTTATGCAGTGGAGTGCAAACCTGGGTTTGTACTCCACTGCATAATTAACTGATATTGAAACTGCTGTAAATCAATCCCTTGAACCTTTCACCTTGTACCTTGAACCTGAATACTTATGACCGAACTTTACGATTTACATTGTCATTCAACCGCCTCTGACGGTGCCTTATCGCCAACAGAATTAGTGCAACGTGCGCACCAGCAGGGTGTTACTTCGCTGGCATTAACCGATCATGACACCACCATTGGACTCGTTGAAGCACAGTTGTCTGCAACGGCGACAGGTATCAGGTTAATTCCTGGAATTGAACTGTCTACCAACTGGCAAGATAAATGTTTCCACATAGTAGGGTTGGGGATTGATCCAGCCTATCGGCCTTTGGCTGAAGCTACCCATGATTTGCAGAGTACCCGTGTGGAACGAGCAGAAAAAATTGCTTTAAAGCTGGAGAAAAAACGTATCCCTGGTGCGTTTGAAGCGGTCAAAAAAGCGGCGGGTAAAGGCATGATTACCCGTTCCCATTTTGCTGATTTTCTGCGTTCACAAAACCATGTCTCTACCCAGCAAGAAGCTTTTGATCGCTATCTGGCTAAAGGTAAATCGGCTTATGTTTCTACGTCCTGGGCTGAGCTGGAGTTGGCGGTAAGCTGGATTACCGGAGCGGGTGGTGTTGCGGTGTTGGCACATCCTTTACGCTATAAACTAACAGCCAATTGGATGAAACGCTTGTTGACAGCCTTTAAGGATGCGGGCGGGCAGGGAATAGAAGTGATAACCAGCAGGATGAATGCCGATGAAATACGCGTGGCAGCGGATTATGCAACACGATTTAATTTGGCCGGTTCAGTAGGGTCAGATTTTCATAACGCAACCAATCAATGGGTGGAATTAGGCAGGCTTGCGCCTTTGCCCAATAACATCAAGCCGGTTTGGGAATTGTTGGGTTAGCAAGGCGCAAAAATAAACCCCCACTTTTGTAGGATGTGCTGAACGGCAGTGAAGCGCATCATTCGAGATTGAGCGATGCACATCTTAGAAAGTGCGGTTTATAGCAGGCGCAGGATGGGTTTCGTTGCACTCTACCCATCCTGCGAAGTGTAGCCAGATAGGCTGGAATAAGGCCACCCAAGCACAGCGCGTGGTGGCGTTTCCGGCACACCGCTGCCATTATTCAAGGGTTTTAATTACAGCCACAGCCGCCGCCCTGCGCGGCATTGCCGCCGCCTCCCGCCGCCTCGCGGCTGGTGTAGTTATGCGCCCGCAGCGAGCTTTGCAACGGATACGGATCCAGAGCCATCTGCGGCTTGGCAAGGTTGCTCCGTTCCCAGGGTTGTACCGGGGCGCAGCCCGCGAGCGTGGCAACGGCGGTGAACAATAAGAGGTGCTGGTTTTTGGTCATGTCTATGTTCTCATCAATAGGGTTACGTTTTTTAATGTAGTGCTTGGCTACGCTTTAGTTAGTAAGTAGCCTCGATGCAGCAAAGCGAAATCGAGGCTGTGTGAAGCTCCGATGAGCCTCGATACCACTCAGGTTTTGTTTGCGTTGATATTTACAAACGTTCCGGCCGGGGTTACAAAACCCGGCCAGCACTTAAATACTTGAGCCGGACGGGTTTTGCAAACCCGTCCGCAACATTTCTTTCGCAGAGCGTACCTATGGCCTTAAAATTAAAACAAAAAACGTTTTAGCTTCTTCGCTTTCATAATGCCAGAAGAGTGCAGTACCTCTCATCCTGACTGTTACAACCATCACGTTCATAATCTAACCTGCTGCAATACTTTGATAAAGGTTTTTGCATCCTGATAGCCGATCACGCGTAAGGCATGGCTTTCTTGTTGTTCGCCGTTAAAAAACAGAATGGCGGGCGGGCCTATCAAGTTGAATTTCCTCATGAGTTCTTTGTTTGCAGCCAACTGTTGGGTGACATCGGCTTGCAACAGGACAAAACCAGCCAGGGTTTGTTTGACAGTGGCGTCGGTAAAGGTATAAGCCTCCATCTCCTTGCAGGCGATACACCATTCCGCATGAAAACGCAGCATTACCGGCTGATTGTCGGCATTGGCCTGTTTAATTCTGGTGTCAGCTCGGCCATATAAATATGCTCTACAGGCTGCATTATTAAAGGCTTTAATGATTTATTGTTATCGATATACCGCCACATATACCGACACAATCCACATGCTGCTCTGTTTTAGACAAAAAAAAAGACCGAATTAACCGGCCTTGATTGTTAAATTATCACATTGTCATTATCTGCATAAATTGGGTGGAAGATATGACGGTAATTATCACCAATAGGCCAATCAACAGCATTGAATAAGCGAACATCAAGGTCTTCTTTTGACTCGTCATCCTGCTTGAACACTTCAATATCACCGCACCGGTAGCCAATCGGGGTTTTACCGCTGCAATCAACTACGGTTCGGATGATACGCACTACCGTCTTATTGCCGGGCTGTTTTTCTTCCAGCTTGGTTAGTCTGTTTTCTAAATTACTCACCTTTAGCCTCCAATAGTTCTATTCTCTTTTCCAAGTCGCTACCCTCTATCACCTTCGCAACCGCTTGCAAACACCATGTTAATTTTGTCGCGTCTTGCACGTCAACCAGTCCAGACCTCGCCTCTCTGTAGACTTTCGCCATTTCGCTTTTAACATCAGCCATTGTGTTAAGTTTACATCGATAGCGGGTTGTTTTTTGTGTGGGTAGTGCCTCAACCGCGCCCGTGATGCTATCAATGACTACAGGCTGTTTTTTACTCATTATTTAACCTCTGAATAAGTAGATAGTGAGGACGCGCGTTTTTTCGCTTGTCCTCAATGTGTCGAAGATGTCGGAGGTTCCAAAAAGTTACCTGCCTCTGTCGTCATCCACTCAAGCAACAGACCGAAGTCTTTATCAGATAGGCTTGTTAATATGGCCTTGGCTTCCTTAAGGTTGTGGCTTTCGATGTAGTCTTTTTCTGGGTTTTTCATTTATTTTTATCCGGTTTGGGTATGGGGTTTTATTTCAAAAGTGACGATAGTGCTCTTTTATTGCGTTTTCCCTATAAGTTCTTAGATTGTTATTTCCCTGTAGTCATAGACAAAACAGTAAAAAAGAGCACTAACAGCACTGATTGATTAAAAATTCACTGCATAAGCGGTCTGTCCGTTAAAAATTACAGATATTCCAGACCATAATTTTTTCCCGTTTGACTTCCTAACATCAAATCCTCTTTCAGATAACCGTCTAGTTAATGCGTTGCTGCTATTGGGTCGCAGCCCGTTATCAATACAATGAGTTTTATAACTGGCATAAACATCTGTACTGCTTGCTTCATTCAGTGGCGACAACTCACAACATTCATTCAGCCAGCCGCCTATCAAATCCTGTTCTTCCTGATAACTGCCCGTTGCTTCCAGAATAGTTTTAGGGGTATCGGATAACCCGCGTTTCTGCCAGTCAAGGCAACCGTCGACCATCCACGCCAGAATATCAGGCGCTTCGGCTTTCAACTTTTCCGCTAACCCTGCATCTCTTTCTTCGGGTTTAAAGATGCGCCGGAAGGGTATTAACCGGACACGCCGCCAGATTCCATAATCGTTGCCCTTGATAATAGGCTTGTGGTTCCCAAGCACCACCAACTTAAACTGAGGCGTAAACTGGAACGGGTCACATCGAAGTTTACGAACGGTCATTGTATCGCCAGACACTAGGCCCTTAACCAATGATTCAGCCAGCGCCGCGCCGTCCTCTGTTTCCCCGCAAATCGCAAGCCTTGCGCCTACCAGTTCGGCTAAATCAGGGGTTGCGCTTCCAGCATCGCGTTTGGAGTCGGTTAAAGTCTCTGAGGCTATCGCCCTCGCATAATCCAGGAGGATATAACGCAGGATGTCACCAAAAACAGATTTACCATTCGCCCCCAAGCCAAAACAAAATATAAAAATCTGTTCCAGAGTGGAACCGGTCAACATGTACCCGCACCACCGCTTAAGCCAGTCGATCAACTCCACGTCATCATCGAATATCTGATTTAAAAAGGCTTGCCAGCGTAGCGCCTTGGTAGCATCCCCAAGCGCTGAGACATTTAACGATTTCGTTATTAAATCCGATTGCAGCGCCGGTCGTGCCACGCCGGTTTTAAGGTCAATAACTTGTCGTGCCTGATCAAATCCCACCTTGAAAGCATCGGCATCAACCGACGTCAACGGGAGGCGTACAGCTTCAAAGTCAGAGAGCATTGATACACTTGCCAATACAGTTCTTTCGGTTTGGCTTGTTCTCGACCACTTAGCAAAATATTCAGCGTTGGCAAGATGTCCAGCACCTTCACTGTAAATCTGTTGTGGTAACTTTGCCGCTAGACTTCTTATAACAGCGCCGTCAGTGTCCCATAGCCACGCATCATCACGCCAAAAAAGCCACGCCTTACAGTCGCTTACATAGTGCAAATTTCCGTTGTGGGTGTCGTTCAACCTTTCGGCATTGCCTAACTCTGATAGTGCGCGGGTGTTATGCGTGCCGTCTCTCGCATTTGAAGTTGGTAGCGTTGGAATGGCAAAAATTTGTTTGGCAAGCTGTAGATTTTCGTGATTGATGTTTTCGCCATAATCGGGCATTGTCGAGTAATCAACGTCATCTGGTAGAAAAATCATGCGTTCACCTTCGGGTAATAAGTCCGGGTAGATTCACGCAGCTTTATAAATCGCTGTTCTTCTTTGTCCCAACACTCAGCATCTTGATTCAGATTGACGAATAACGGGGTCACTGTCACGAATAACGCGCCCGATCTCAATAAGCACTTAACGAGTTGAATAATTAATGAATGGCTTGGTGCTGCATCAATCCATTCGACCAAACAGGGTAAGCCGGTCACGTTGCGCCAATCAAGATAATCTGGGAATTGGTTATAACCCAAAACAAGCACGGAAAAATTAGGCATTTTTTGCCAATTCTTAGCGCGTTGGTAGCCAGTTTCGCCAACTTCAATAATCACTAAAGACGGTGGGTTTTTCCATTTGATGCGATCCTGTAAGGCTTTACCATAAGCCGGCAACTTTAACGCGCCCATTATCTGACCTCCGCAAGCTTACATCTACCCAGCAATTCACCATCTGCTCTAAGAATATCAATATTTAAAGTTATCGGGCTGTCATCAATATCAATTTCAGCACGATCCATGGAATCTTTGAGGCGCTTAACCAATAAATCTAATCTTAAGTGGATCTCTGTTTTCATACGCACACCTTAGCCAGCAAGACATAACTTGCTATCCGGTGGCCTTCGGCAATCGTCCAGTGGGTCATGATGTTATTGCCCTTTTCACGCAGTTCTTGAACACGCGCTGCGGGGTGCATCACATCTAACTCTTGACGGGCTTGTAAGGTCGTCATTGAGCCGTTTATTTTCAGGTAAGCCAGAATTACAAATTGTTGGCTATTGGTATCGGTGGCTGTTGATTTAGGCATAAGCGCCCACCACTTTGAGTTGTCGCGGTTCGCCGCCGTGGCGCTTTTCATACTGCCACCCTTGACGCTGCAACTCTGCCAGCTATCCAAGCATCAACTTCATGCTCTAAAAATCCCATAGTTCGCACTGACAAACGTACTTGTTGCGGGAAGTCTCCAGACTTAATAAGGTTGTAAATTGTGCTACGGCTTAAACCAGTCTTTTCGATGGCTTGACGTAAACGGATGATATAGGTGGATTTTTGGAGGGGTAAAGCGGGTAAGGGTAATGCGGGTCTTATTTTTTGCATGTTGTTCTCGCGTGTGCGGTCACTGGGCGTACTCGCGGCTGCAAGCACTGTTCTTTTAGATAGCGGTTTTCTGCTTATCTGGTTTGCAATATACTGGTCATCCAATGATGTGCAATAACTATTTATATTGATAAGTGCCTATAAGCGACCGCATAAAAATAATTGCTTGTTTATCAATTGATTACATTTATCGTGTCATTTTAAGAAACAGTGCATGCGCTAAATAGAAACAATTAGCCTTGTTTCTTGAACGGTATCACCTGAGCACCATTTTTTAAGCTGTCCAGGTAATCACTCCATGCTTGCATCATCTTATGACGTTCTGGCAAGTGAGAAGTCCGGTTATAAGCGCGTCCGTTGGCATCCCTAACAGCATGGGCTAATTGATGCTCAATAAAGTCGGGTCGAAAGCCCAGCACCTCATCAAGAATGGTTCTTGCCATGGCTCGAAAGCCGTGGGTTGTCATTTGATCTTTATCATAACCAATGGCTCTAAGCGCTGTAGACATTGTTATAGCACACATGGATTTTTCACCCTTTGGAGTTTTAAGGTTTGAAAATACAAAGCGTCCATGGCCTGTGAATCGCTTGAGATTGGTTAAAATCTCAATGGCTTGGGTAGATAGTGGCACAATATGTTCCATCTTTGTTTTAGTTACAAAATAACGCCACTCTTTAGCGTCAAAATCTATTTGTGACCATTCCGCTTGACTCAATTCACCAGACCGAACAAATACCAAAGGTGCAAGCTGTAAGGCTGATCTAACAATATACGTTCCGCTATAAGCATCTATGGCTCTTAATAATTCACCTACTTTTTTGGGTTCTGTAATAGATGCAAGATGAACTGTATCAGCGGTTGTTAATGCGCCTTTTAAATCGGCTGTTATGTCCCTTTCAACTCTGCCCGTTGCAACTGCATAACGGAAAACTTGACCGCAAACTCTTAATGTTCTCTGAGCTGTTGCGGCTACACCTCGGGCTTCAAGTCGCTGTACACATTGCAGAATGTGCATAGGTAATATATCGGCGATGGGCTTATTGCCTAACCACGGAAAAATATGCTGCTCTAATCTGGCTCGGGATGTGTTTGTTTTTTCCATCCAGTTTTTTTGCTTCTTTGCTCCCCACTCGCAAGCAACGGCTTCAAAGGTATTAATCAGGCTTTCGGCTTTCGCTGCATTAACGGCTTTTTTATTCTCACTTGGGTCTATACCTTCGGCAATTAACTTCCTGGCTGCGTCTCGCTCGTCTCTGGCTTGCTTTAGGCCGGTATCAGGATAAACACCAATGGCTAACGTTTTGCGCTTTCCGTTGAATCGGTAATCAAGCCTAAAATATTTTCCACCATTTTTGTGCATAAGTAAGTACATGCCTTTTTCGTCAGGTAGCTTGTAATCCTTGTCTGTATGGGGTTTTGCGTTCTTTATGGCGGTATCTGATAAGGGCATGACGGTACAAAATCCGGTTGTTTTAAATATGCCGTTATTTATACCGTACATTATGGCGGTATGTCAATGGATGCCGTTAAACGATGATGGACGCTAAACAGTCTACAAGCCTTATAATCCCTTGTGTTGGTAGACGCTATTAAATGACTTTAAACCTTTATTTTATGGCCAGCTCGGTCAGAGAATGGATTGTTTCAAACCTTAAGGCCTGCTCGGTGGCTGTTGCGGTCATTACTCCAAAGCCTTGCAGCGGTTTTAGCGGATTACTGTTGCCGATGCTAAAGCCGATGAGCAGTATTAATCCGTAGGCTAACAGGGAAATTCCCATAGCCTTCCATAGTTTCCGCCAACCGGAGCAGTGTTCCGGCAAGGAGTCAACCGCGTTCAGGTAAATCGCCGGCACAATAAGCAACAGCGCCTAGAGCAGCATGGTGACGGATTGCGGCACTATTCGGGACAGCAGCCACACGGCAACGCCCAGCATTAGCACGCCGAATACGGATTTGGTTACATTGAGCCAGGCACCGGCTTTAGGCAGTAATTTTCCGGCAGAAGCCCCCAACAGCAGCAAAGGCACGCCCATGCTCATGACAAATAAAGCACTGCCGCCCAGCCACGCATCACCGGTTTGCCCGATATACATTAAGGCCCCCGCAAGTGGCGCAGCGACGCAAGGCCCGACAATCAACGCCGATAATGCGCCCATTATGGCGACGCCCGGCAAGGTACCATCCCGGTGTTTCTCGCTGGAATTATGCAGTTTGGCATGGATAAAGTTGGGCAATTCCAAATGGTATAAGTCAAACATTGAGAGCGCCAACAGCACAAAAATACCGCTAAACAGCGCGATAATCCAGGGCTCCTGGAAAGTGGCCTGCAAATTGGCACCGAACAGCGCCGCCAGGACGCCAAAAATCGTGTAGGTGATGGCCGAGGCGACCACATAGTTCAGCGACAGCATAAATGCCCGCGCCGTAGTAATGGCGTGACCGCGACCCACGATAATACCGGACAGGATCGGTATCATTGGAAAAACGCAGGGCGTTAACGACAACAGCAAACCAAAACCAAAACCAAAAAAACTGACCAGCGTTACCCTCAAGCTATCGTTGTGCAAGGACCGTGTAATCTGATCCTGTTCCGACCAGGGTGCCACTGGTTGGACTGCATTGCCCGGCAGCGAAACCCGGGTCATCTGCACGCCGCCCCCGCCATCGACTGCCGGGGGAGAAAAGCTGACATCCAGCGTGGTTACCTGAGGCGGAAAACACACGCCAATATCGGCACAGCCCTGGTAATGAATCAGCAACTGCGCGGGCGTTTTCCCCTTAACAGGCACCGTGACTTTCATTTCCTGATGAAAATATTCAATATCGCCCAACTGTTCATCATGTTTGATTTGTCCGGCGGGAAATACCGGATCGCCTAACTGAACCCCCGGCGATTTTGTTTCAAAACGCATGTTTTTTCGATACAGACTGTAGTCCCGGGCTATGGTCCAGATGATTTCAATTCGATCGGGACTAACAGCCTGTGCCGCCCCCTGAAAAGCCACCTCCGGATCTAATAATGAGTCGCTGTCGATGGCGTAAACCCGCTGGCTTAGCAGCGCTAATAAACAGATGAAAATTATTTTGCAGTTCGTCATCACAAACCGGCAACCTTTTCATTTAACAATTGCTCCACTAATTGGCGCAATTCTTTCGCTTCGTCAGATCGAAAGCCCAGATGCACATGATGAACCTTACCGTTCCGATTGATCAAATACGACGAGGGCATGGCTTTAACGGCAAAATCCCTGGCGCATTGCTTGCTGACATCCGCCACAATAGTAAATTGGGCGGGATTTTGCGCCAGGAAGGCTTTGGCGTCCTCAGCGTGCTCATCCAGATTGACGCCGACAACCTGCAACCCCCGGTCTTTTAGTTGACCTTGCAACTCGTTAAGAAACGGAAAAGACTGGGCGCAGGGCCCGCACCAGGACGCCCAAAAGTCCACATAAAGTACTTTGCCATGGTATTGACTTAAAGCTGAGGTTTGGCTGTCGCCCAGTGGCGACAACGCGCAACCCGGCATAGCATCCCCCACGGCAACAGCCAATGCTGCTTGGGTTGAGAGCAGCAACACACCCGCTACAACAGCCTTAAGGTAGCGAGAAGCAAGGTGCTGGCTTTGTTGAGCGGTAGCGCGCATAAAAAATTTAACGGTAACGAATTTGGAAGCTAATGGATATAAAATCATAAAATGCCTCTGAGTTTGAATAAGGGATAGCAGAGTTAAGTGTCTCGTCAACGGACTGCCAACTTAAGACGGGACAGCTTCTCATAAGCGTGACGGGGTTTGCAACCCCGTCACTCAGGTTTTGTTTGCGTTGATAGTTGCAAACCCCGGCCAGCGCTTTGGCGCTCTCATAAAGTTCCCCGGAACGCTGAGCCCCAAACATCAAGGGCGCTTCCAGCTCGACGTCGGCTTGAGATCACCTGTGGGCGAAGCCGATACCTCCGTGGCATTGGCTTTGGCGGTGGGAGAGGCTTTTAGGCCCAACAGCTCCACCTCATAAATCAAGGTTTCATTCGGCCCTAAACGGCCGTCGGGGGTGCCGGCTTCGCCATAGGCCAGCCCGGACGGCACAAAAAGCCGCCATTTTGCGCCTTCGGTCATGAGCAGCATGGCTTCCTGCCAGCCCTTAACCAGGTTGGCAATCTGCACCTCTGGCGCTTTCGCACTTTTTTCCGTAGTCGTTAATTCTTTGCCATCCAGCCGGGTGATCCGAAAATGTACCCGGGCCGTGTCCTTCAGTGTGGGTTTGCGGGTTGACTTGCCGGGTACCAGCACTTTGTACTGCAAGCCGCTGGCAGTCGTGATAACGCCGGGTTTTAGTTTGTTTTCAGCCAGAAAGGCTGTGCCCTTGGCAAGGTTTTCAGCGCTGACTTTTTCGTTGTACAACACGCCCTGGACAAACACCCAATCCTGGCCTTTTTGCAACTCGGCCGGATTGAGCCGGAGCGGCTTTTTAGAGAGCACATCGTTCATACCCAACACAAACAAATCCTGATCCAGCGGTATTTCGCTTTTCTGCAGGTTTTGCAGGTAAAAAATGCCTTGCGCGTAACTGGACTTTTGCTGGTCGGTTTGCAGGACTGGTGCCGTGCCGGTCGGCTGTGTCGGCGTGGTTGCTGCACAACCGGCTAAAACAGTCATTACCAGGGCGGTGGAATAAGATTTAATAGTCATAGATCCTCATAAAAAATAAAAAATGAATAAAAAAGGGTTGTACGCCATAAGCGTAACGGGGGTTTGCAACCCCGTCACTCAGGTTTTGTTTGCGTTGATATTTGCAAACGTTCCGGCCGGGGTTGCAAACCCCGGCCGGCGCTTTAGCCGCGCATCGTTCCATCACGAATGATGCGGGCTAAAACCCATAACTCCAGGTCGCTGCCAAGGCACCAACGCGGTCAAGCTGGTAGCCGTTGTAGGCGGTGTGCAGCGGTTGCAGCCATTCGAACTTGATGGTATTGCCGGCAAAGGCACCGCCGGGCACCGTCACGTTAACGCCCAAACCCAAATCCACAAACTGGCCGCCGTAGTTGTTGGTATAAGCAGTAGGAGTTGTCATCATGCCAGTAGTAAAGGGGGTGCCATCGGCAGTGTCCGGAAAGTGCCCGCAGATTTCACCCTGCGAGGTATAAAGACTCCGCACCGTCGTCGCCAGCCAGGGGGCCCATTGATAGCCACCCCAGAGACTGGTCTGGAAAATGTCGCCCAAGACATAGCCGGAGGCATTCTTGCTTTCCACGCGATGGGTACCGGTCAGCTGCACGCCCCAGGAAAACGGCTGCAATTCCCCCGTATAGGTCAGGCTGGGTTTTAAATCCCAGGTGCCGCTGCCCAACTGCATGCTGTAATCCATTGGCCCATGATTTGCCGGGCTATTATCCCTTTGCATCACGGCGACATCGCCGGTCGGCGCAGTGCCGCCCAGACTCAGCACCACCTGGTGGCCGGGCTGTTCAAACAACTTAAACAAGGCATACAGGCCGGTATCGCCGACCCCGCCGCTCTGGTTGTTCGTTATACCCATTCCCATACCGCCGTACATGTGCTGGCCGCCCATTACAGTAAAAGGATCAAACAGACTGTTCATGTTCATTTCCATCGTCACCCATTGCGGCATCACCATCAACGTCAGCCAATCCGCCGGGGCGTACATTAAATCCAGCATGTGCATATTCATGGTCATGGTGTTGGGTGACATCCAACAGCCCGAAGGGGCATTGCCACAGGCCTGTGCCTTGACCACGTCAGGGCTGACCGGCGTGCTGCCGTTCAGTATTTGCCCGCCCTGTTCGCTGCGCATGTAACGATAGCCGGCCATCATGTCGCCGGCCTTACCGAGCGCATGGTTAAACATGATGCCCGCCGGCGTGAGGGCATGGCCGGCATGGTGATGCGGCGGACTGCCGGCATCGCCGGTGCCACCGCCGAAGCGCAAAGCGCCCAGGTTGATTTTGAGCGCGGCATTGGCGGTCCAGTAATCAAAATTGTTGAAGGTCTGGTCACCGCCGCCCAGCTTTAACCTGCCCTGGTGCGTGTAATATTCAAAACCGGCTTGCAGACTCACGCCTTTGGCAAACTGTTTCGCCACTATGACCCCGCCACTGAGGGTGCCAAAGCCTGCCAGGCGCTGGTCGCTGGAATAATAGTCCGGCAAGGCCTTGGTATAAATAGGCATACCTGTTACAGGATCCAGGCCAGTTGAAATTGTGGTGAAATACGGCGCATAAAAATTCGCCGCCGACTGCGAGTAATAGCGCACACTGGGCGTGACCGTCCAGCCGGCACCCACGGGCTGCACCCAGTCGGCATCAAAGGTGTGGCCGGTAATGTTCCAATTATCATGGGCGACAGTGTAGCGGGCATGCAGCGCGGCATCCAGCGGCTCGATGAAGTATTGGTAGGCCAGATGGCCGGTCACCATATTGCGTTCATGCGGGCGGGATTCCATTTGCCCGGCACCTGAATATAACAACGGCAGGTTCGGATCCGCAGCCGGATCCTGAACGGCGTTAAAGACATACACCGCCTTGTAGGGATTGCTCAAATAGCCGGTGCTGCGGGTATAGCCCAGGCCCAGTTCCAGCAGGGCATTTTTGGTCAGGACCTGGGTTAGACCCAGATTGCTGGCCCAATCCTCACGCGTGCCTTGCACGGTTTCGCTCACATAGGCATTCTGGGTGTGTTTGCCACTAGGATCACTGGAAAAGTTAGTCGTCAAAGTCCCTTCGGTCAACGGACTGTAAGATTGGTAAGTAATCTGATTACCCGACACTGAACTGGTCGTGGTTGCGCTGTCCGTGTTGTAAGGACCCCAGAGTGTAAATTGGGATGACCACGGATCCAGCGTGGCATGGGTATAGCTGTTGGTATAGCTGAGGTCGACATTGACGCTGGTGCGTTTTTGGTTAAAATCCAGGCGCGTGCCCAGATTGCCGAAGCGTGAATCATAATCGTTTTCGACGGAAATGCCTCCGCCTGCCGTTACCGACGCATTATCCCAGTCATAGCCCAGCTTGAAGTCGCCCTGATTGCGGGTTTCCGGCGAGGCACCAGCCAGGACATCAGTGACCTGGTTGGTTATGTTGCCCGGTGTATACCCACTGGCTCCGGTGTTAGGATCGTAGTAATAATTTGCGGGAAGGCGATTGCCCTGCTTGTCGATGAAGAAAGGAAAGTACGTTGTGTTGTGTAAATAAGGTGAAGCGCCGGTCATAATCGGATTAACAGCCTGAGGGTCAGCATAGACGGCGTTCATTGGATTCGCTAATACCGGTGCAGAGGCAACCGGCGTGGCACCGGACCAGGTATCCTGGATGTAGTTAAACGCAAACTTGATGCGGTCGGTCAGATGGATGCGCGAGCTGCCGTGCAGGCCCTCCACTTCAATCGGGTTTAAGACATTGGGGGCTTTAACTACTGAGACCGGGCCACCAATTATGGCATTTTCATTCGTATAAATATTGCGGCTGCTTTCCTGGTAATGGCTGTACTGGAAATCCACGCTGTCCTCTTCTTCGGCGTGCGCGGGGGGGGGGGGCAGCAAGCCGGGCAGGATCAGCGCGGCGATGGTGAGTGCGTGCAGGGACGAGGGTGGGGCTTTACCCAGCCGGTCGGCCTTTGGCGGTTCCCTGACAACTCCCTCTTCCGCCGCGCACCCGGCTGGTTTGCCGGACGGGGCCGGGGGCCGGTTAATCAGCGCCGAATGAATGGCGGCCGGCAATTTTTTAAGTTTGGGTTGCCGGGGCAGTGCTGCCGTCTTTTTTGCAAGCGCATTAATAACAGCCACGGCCGTCTCCCTGCGCGGCATTGCCGCCCACCGCAGTAAACAATAAGGTACAGGAGTTTGTCGTCATGTGGGTGTTCTCATCAAAGTGTCCGGTATTAGTTAATGGTGTGAGCCTCATAAGCGTGACGGGGTTTGCAACCCCGTCACTCAGGTTTTGTTTGCGCTGATATTTACAAACGTTACGGCCGGGGTTGCAAACCCCGGCCAGCGCTTTGTAGGTGTAGGATGGGTAGCGTGCAACGAAACCCATCAACACCGGTCGTTTGCAGGATGGGTTTCGTTGCACGCTACCCATCCTGCGAAAATGGAGGTTTATTATTGCGGCTTGCCTTACCCGGAACGGGATCAATAGAGATCAGCAAACGCAAGGTTATGAGGGGTTGGTGGCTCAAAATCAACTCCGGAACTTTAGTCAGGTTAAACAAAGGAAAGACCGGCATCCCTTACGAAATGCCGATCCTGTTGAGAAAGTGTCAGCTTTGGCCCGTTAGCGCAGACAGGTGCCGGTAAAGGGCCTGCCGTCCATTAAGCCAAAGGCGACACGGTAAGCAGCGCCGGTTTACTGGTTAATAAACTGATTGTAATCAGCTGTGGTTGTTACGACGCCGTTAGGCTCATCAATGTTGCCCGCACCTACCCCGGTGCCGGTGTGAATGCCCACTGATGAATCAGGTAGAGGGAGTGCGCCTACAGCAACGTTTTCGCAATGAAGCTTGACCAGGTAGTTGTTCGCTCCCGCAGTGCTGTGCGAAACGGCGAAGATGTAGGGGCCGTTTTTAACGGTTGCGTTATTAGCTACCTGAGCCCAGCTAGCACTTTTGGTGGTGCCCTGCACCCATATTCCCGCGTCGGGATCCAAAACGCCCCCGCCGGTGGCTGTAGCAGCAAGTGTTGATACACTTGAGCCCGCTACCGGTGTATTGCCATAAGGTGAACCTATTGACACTCTCAATGTACTGCCTGCGCTTAATGGAGCAAACACGCCCCTTACACAAAGGATAACTTTTATCAATCTGAGTCGTATTGTGCTGGAT